>NZ_JAYMZR010000157.1:0-10524 GCF_035828615.1 Streptomyces sp. H27-D2
GTCGGGCGGTTGCGGACAGCCCGCGCCGGAACTGTCCGGCCCGACCCGCTGACCACCGCTTTCAGCGCCTCGGAGGCTCAGCGCCTCAGCGACCCCGCGCCTCAGCGACCCCGTGGCGTACCGGGCGGAGGCGGCCCCTCGGGCGGCGGGTCCGGGGAGTCGCCGTACCGGTGGCGGGGCCGCGGCCGGGGCTTGGCCGGCGGCGGGCGCAGCGGCAGGCCGCCGACCGTCGGCGCCGCGTACGGGTCGGGCGCCGCGTACGGGTCCTGCGGCCCGTCCATGTCGGGGCGCAGATACGGGTTGGTGTCGTCGTGCGTGGGCCGGTAGGCCGGGGAGGGGTTGTACGGGCCCGGCCGGTAGGCGAGGTCGGGATAGCTGCGGTCCTCCTGATATCCCGGCCGGCCGCCGGCGCCACTGCCGCCACCGCCGAGGGCGAGCGGCGCCGCCCGCCGCCCCGCGGCTCCCGTCGCGCAGGCCAGCAGCGCGCCCGCCGCCCCGGCCCCGCCGCCCCACACCGCGCCCAGCACGAGCGCCATCGGCAGGCTTCCGTGCAGGTCTATCCCGGCGCCGAACGCGTCGAAGCCGAAGAGGGACAGGCTCGCGTCGGCCGACACCTCCGTGAGCCACACCAGCAGCGGCAGGGCCAGTGCGGTCAGCAGGGAGAGCCGCAGCGCGCACAGCCCGGCGAACCCGAGGGTCCGGTGCCCGGCGCGGGGGGTGCGGGACGCGGCCAGCACCCCGGCCAGCAGCATCATCAGGGCCACGGCGACGGGCAGCAGCCACACCCGCTCGTCGTGTTCGGCGAGCCGCCCGACGGTGATCGGCTCGTTCGCCTTCTCGCCGAGCAGTTCGTCGATCGGGTCGGGCAGCAGTTTCGCGAGCTCGCCGGTCGCGGTGCCGCGCCAGTCGGCGAACAGGCCCAGCGGCACCCCGAGCCACACCCCGTTCGGCGCGCCCAGCAGGGCCGCGCCGACGATCCGCTTGGGCTGGTCGTCGGTGGCCGCCGAGTACGCCGCCGCCGCGAGCCCGGCGCTGACCGCCACCAGCAGCACCACGCGCAGCGCCGAGGCCGCGGGCCGTACGACCCGGTGCGCCGCCGCCCAGCCGCTGGGCAGCGGGGAGAGCCGGGAGGCGGCCAGCGCGATCAGCAGCACGGCCGCCACCCAGGCCGCGCCGCCGAGCAGGGACGCGGCGGTGTCCACCTCGAAGCCGACCGAGGCCTTCGCCCGCGCCAGGTCGGCGAGCCGGTCCGGCAGGCCGCCGCCGATGTCGCCGAGCCCGTCGGGAAGCTTGTCGAGCAGATCCCCGCCTCCACCCCCGCCTCCGCCGATCTTGTCGAGGCCGAGCTGATCGCCGTCGAGCACCACCGTGTCGTGGCCCGCCCAGGCGAGCCCGCCCAGCAGCGCGATGAAGAGCGCGGCCACCGTGCCCGCGCGCGCGGCCAGTTCGGCCCCGCTGATCACCGCGCCCGCCCGGCGCAGCGAGCGCGTGAACAGCCACCCGAGCAGCAGTGCGCCGACGAGCCCGACGCCAAGCGGCGCGATATCGATGGCCGTGGTCGCCTCGGCGCCCTTGAGGCCGAAGGCGCTGACGTCACCCGAGGGGCTGACGGAGCCGTTCACCGCGAGCACCACCGCGGCCGCCGTCATCGGGCCCAACGAGCCCGCGGTGTCCGCGCCGAGCAGATGCAGACCCAGCGCGGCGACTCCCGTCATGGCGAGTAACGCCCAACTCACCGCGGAGATCGATGTGAGGAGCACATCCCCCCATCGCACGCCTTTGCCGTCGCTCGCGGTCATCGCGTCCCCCGATCCATGCCGAGTTGCCCGGATCGCGCATGATCCGTACGGATCCGTGGGCGGTTACTACTCTCCGGGGGTGTTTCGGCTGAGTCAACGGCGCTCGTAACGTGGACTTGTCACGGTCGGCTTTCGGTTCTGGGGCTGAGCCTGAAATAGTTCCCCCCGATGTTCGCCATCCCTAGAATCCCTGTGCAGGGGCTAACTCGGGGGACAATTAGTGGGGCATGGAGTGCCGGAACTCGTACTGGAATTGAACGGACAAACCTGGACGCTTGACCCGTCCCGGTCATACAGCCTGGGGCGCGATCCGCAGGGCGACATGGTGCTGGAGGACGCCAGGGTGTCCTGGCGGCACGCCACCGTGAGCTGGGGTGGGCGCAGTTGGGTCATCGAGGACCACGGGAGCACCAACGGCACATACGTGCAGGGCCAGCGGATCCACCAGATGGAAATCGGCCCTGGTTCGGCCGTGCATCTGGGCAACGCGACCGATGGCCCGCGGCTGAGTCTGTCCGGTGCCGGAATGGCAGCCGGGGCCGCGGGGGCCGCCGGCTCGGCGGGCGCCGACGCCTACAACGCGCAGGGGGCGATGGCTCCGCAGCAGCAGCATGCACAGCAGCAGGCGCAGCAGTACAACCAGCAGCAGGCTCCGCCGCAGCAGGGCGGTCCCGGCTGGGCGCAGCCCCAACAGCCCCAACAGCCCCAGCAACCGCAGCAGGGAGGCTGGCAAAAGCCTCAGCAGCAGCACCCGCAGCCGCAGAAGCTGCAGGGACCGCCGCCGCACGTACCGGGCCAGCACGTGCCCGGCCAGCACCAGCAGCAGCCGGCCGACCCGTCCGCGCCGCCCGTCTACGGCGACCGCAGTCCGACGACGTTCCACCAGCTGAACCTCGGCCGGGTGATGCGCATCGGCCGTGCGCTGGAGAACGAACTGGTCGTCTCCGACCTCCAGGTCTCCCGGCACCACTCCGAGTTCCGGGCCACCCCGGACGGCCGCTACGAGATCGTCGACCTCGGCAGCCACAACGGCACCTACGTCAACGGCCAGCCGGTCGAGCGGCAGATCCTCGGCCCCCATGACATCGTCGGCGTCGGCCACTCGACCTTCCGGCTGGTCGGCGACCGGCTCGAAGAGTTCGTCGACACCGGCGAGGTCTCCTTCTCGGCCCGGCACCTCACGGTCAAGGTCGGCGAAGGCAAGATCATCCTCAATGACGTCTCCTTCGGCGTCCCCGAGAAGTCGCTGGTCGCCGTCATCGGCCCGTCCGGCTCCGGCAAGTCCACGCTGCTGCGCGCACTCACCGGCTACCGTCCGGCCGACGAGGGCGACGTCCTCTACGACAACCGCAATCTGTACAAGCAGTTCGCCGAGCTGCGCCAGCGCATCGGCCTGGTGCCGCAGGACGACATCCTGCACGCACAGCTCACGGTCCGTAAGGCGCTGCGCTACGCGGCCAAGCTCCGCTTCCCGGGTGACACCGCGGAGGCCGAGCGCACCGCCCGGGTCGACGAGGTGCTGCGCGAGCTCAAGCTCGACATCCACAAGGAGAAGCGGATCACCTCGCTCTCCGGCGGCCAGCGCAAGCGCGTCTCGGTCGCGCTGGAGCTGCTCACCAAGCCGTCGCTGATCTTCCTGGACGAGCCGACCTCCGGCCTCGACCCGGGCATGGACCGCGACGTCATGCAGCTGCTGCGCGGGCTGGCCGACGACGGCCGTACCGTGCTGGTGGTCACCCACTCCGTCGCCGAGCTCGCGCTCTGCGACAAGCTGCTGGTGATGGCGCCGGGCGGCTCGGTCGCCTACTTCGGCCCGCCGGAGGAAGCGCTCAACTTCTTCGGCTACAGCACCTGGGCCGACGTCTTCCAGGCGTTCGAGAGCTACCGCGACTACGACTGGGCCGGCCGCTGGCGCGGCTCGCAGCACTACCAGATGTACGCGGCGGACATCGACGCGGTGGCCCCGCAGTCGGTGCACGTCCAGCCGCAGATGACGCGGCCGGCGAAGCCGCAGAGCTGGGGCTCCCAGCTCTGGACGCTGATCCGCCGCTACGCCTCGGTGATCGCGTCCGACAAGGGCTTCATGGGGCTGATGGTGATCCTGCCCGCCGTGCTCGGCGCGGTGAGCGTCGTCATCCCGGCGGAGTTCGGACTGGCCGCGCCGCCGCCCGGCAGCAAGGCGCAGTTCAACCAGGACTCGGGCACGATCATGCTGATCCTCGCGGTCGGCATCTGCTTCTCGGGCGCCGCCAACTCGGTCCGTGAGCTGATCAAGGAACGGGTGATCTACGAGCGGGAGCGCGCCACCGGCCTGTCCCGCTCGGCGTACCTGATGTCCAAGGTGATCGTGCTCGGCGTGATCACCGCCCTGCAGGGCGTCATCATCTGCGCGATCGGCTTCTCGACCCGTGAGCTGCCCGCCGAGGGCGTCGTCCTGGGCAGCATGGTCGCCACCGAGGTGTGCCTGGTCATCATCGCGCTCGGCTTCACCTCGATGATGTTCGGCCTGGTCATCTCCTCCCTGGTGAAGACCTCGGAGAAGACCATGCCGCTGCTGGTCATGTTCGCCATCGTGCAGGTCGTCTTCACCGGCGTGCTGTTCCAGATCTTCGGCGCGATCGGCATCGAGCAGTTCGCCTGGCTGATGCCCTCGCGCTGGGCGATCGGCGCGGCGGGCGCCTCGCTGGACCTCTCGCACGTGATGGCCCCGTGGGACCCGAAGCACCCCGGCGATCTCGATCCGCTGTGGGAGCACACGGCCACCCAGTGGGGCATCAACATGTTCGTGTTGATCGCCATCGGCGTGCTCTGCGGCGTCCTGGTGGCGCGGCTGCTGCGCCGCCACGAGCCCGAGGTCATGCGCAAGTAGCGCCGGGCCCCGAGCAGGCCGACCCGGACACGGCGAAGGCCCAGGCACGGCGAAGGCCCGGACACGGCGAAGGGCGGCGGCACCCCCACAGAGGTGCCGCCGCCCTTCGCGTTCACACGGCAGCGGCAGTATCACGCCGCCGCGGCTCAGTAGGCCGAGTCGACGTTGTCGATCGAGCCGTAGGTCTTGGCCGCGTAGTTGCACGCGGCGGTGATGTTGGCGACCGGGTCGGTCATGCTGTTGGCCGTGCCCTCCACGTGGAACGCGTCGAAGGTCGGCTGGATGGTCTGCAGCAGGCCCTTGGACGGCGTGCCCGCCACGGCGTTCGAGTCGGTGTTGTTCACGGCGTTCGGGTTGCCGCCGGACTCGCGCATGATGTTGCGGTGGATGCCGTCGTAGCTGCCCGGAATGCCCTTGGCCTTCATGATGGACAACGACTCCTTTATCCAGCCGTCCAGGTTGTTCGCGTACGAGGTGGCCACCGGCGCGCGCTCGGCCGAACGGCTCGCGGCGGCCTTGCGGTCGCGGTCCGCCTTCGCCTTCGCCTTGGCCTGCTGGTCGGCCCGCGCCTTGTCGGCACGCGCGGCGTCGGCCTTCTTCTTGGCCTCGGCCTCGTGCTTCGCCTTCTCGGCGTCGGCCTTCTTCTTCGCGTCCGCGTCGACCTTCGCCTGCTTGCCGGCGACGTCGGACTGCTTGACGATGCTGTCGTGCTGCGCCTGACCCGCGCCGGCCGAGGTGAACGCGACCGGCTTGGCCGAGATCGACTGCGTTCCGGACTCGGAGTCGGAGTTGCCGGGCACGACCGAGAAGGCCAGAGCCGCAGCGCCCAGGGCGGCGATGCCGGCCATGGAAATCTTGTGGGTCTTGTTCAGCCGGTTATGGCCGGAAAATGTGGGTATAGGCATAGCGGAGCTGACCTCTTCCAATCGCTTGTGTCGCGTGGCCGGACCGGCGTAATACGCCGGGATGGGTCCGCGGCGCCGAGCGACTGGGCCATTGTTAGCGGTCAGAAAATGCCATAGCAAAGGTGTGAACTACTACCTGGCTTCGTGGAACCGGGTGGTGGCGGAGTGCGTCCAGGGGGTTCCCGCACGGGCACACAGGGTGTCGACGGGCCAACTAGACGAGGCCGTAGGTGACGTGCGTCCTATGCGCGGGCTCACACCGGGCGACCCTCGATGTCACCCGGCGTGAGCGTCTCGGCATGCAGTGTCAGCGTCGGAGCAGCGTCAGAACTCCACCAGTACCTGATCCAGTGATTTGCGAACGAGATCAGGTACTTCGCAGTCCTCCGCTGGGTAGCCCACCGGCAGCACCGCGAACGCCTTCTCGTTCTTCGGCCGCTCCAGCACCTCCGACAGAAAACGCATCGGGCTCGGCGTGTGCACCAGCGCCGCGAGCCCCGACAGATGCAGCGCGGACATCAGCATCCCCACCGCGATGCCGACCGACTCGTCCACGTAGTAGTGCTTGCGCTTCGTCCCGTCCGGGCCGAGCCAGTAGCGCTGCTGGAAGACGACGATCAGATACGGCGCGTCCGTCAGATGCGGCTTCACCTCGTCCGTGCCCAGTGGCCGCAGCGCCGCCAGCCACTCCTCGCCGAGCCGCCCCGCGTACGAGCGGCGCTCCTCCGCTTCCGCCGCCTCCCTGATCCGCTGCCGTACCGCGGGGTCCTTCACCAGCACGAACGTCCACGGCTGCTGATGCGCCCCGGACGGAGCGGTGGCGGCGCAGGCGATGGCGTCCTTCACCACCCGCTCCGGCACCGGGTCCGTGGAGAACCGCCGTACGGTCCTGCGCCCGTCCATCCGCTCACGCAGCTCCGCGGCCCGCGTCAGGGACTCCTGGGCGGGCATCCGGGCGGGGTGGTAGGGGACCGGGCGGTAGGGGTCGCCGTGGGTGGGGGTCCAGGTCTGCATTGGTATGGACATATAGAGGAGTCTGGTGCTCAGTCCGGCAGGATGAGATGCACATCGCCGAACTCGTGCCACAGATAGCGCCGCTCCACGGCCGCCGCGTAGCTCCGGCACAGCAGCTCACGGCCCGCCACCGCCTCCAGCATCAGCAGATGGGACGCCTCGGGCTCGTGCAGCCCGGTCAGCAGGCCGTCCACAGCCCGCACCCCGCGCTCCGGAGTGACCACCAGATCCGTCCAGCCCGCGTCCGGCCGCACCACTCCGCCGGGGCCGGCCGCCGTCTCCAGGGCCCGCACCGCCGTCGTCCCGACCGCCAGAATCCGGCCCCCGCCGGCCCGCGCCGCGTTCACCAGCCAGGCCGACGACACGGGCACCGCGAACCGCTCCGGGTACGGCGGCTCGTGCGCCTCGGCCGACGCGACCCCCGTGTGCAGCGTGATCGGAGCGAACTGCACCCCCCGGCTGACCAGCTCCGCGACCAGCGGCGCGGTGAACGGCCGGGCCGCGCTCGGCATCTCCGCCGACCCGTCGCCGTCGGCCGAGGGTGTCGCGAAAACCGTCTGGTACGCGGCCAGCGGCTGGTCCCGGTCCGTATACCCGTACCGGATGGGACGGCCGTACCGGCGCAGCAGCGGCCCCGCCGCCGTGCCCGCGAGCCGCGCCCACCACAGCCGCTCGCCGGACGGGCTCAGCGGCTCCTCCAGCACCAGCAGCCCGCCGTCCGGCAGCCGGACCACAGCGCCCGCCGCCCGCCCCCGCCACGGCCCGGTGCTGCCCCGCCCGTCCGGCAGCCGCAGCTCCACCGCCCACCGGCCGCCCCCGCCCGCCGGCAGCGGGCTACGGCCGCCCGCCGGCGGATACCCGTCGGCAGCCCGGGTCGAGAAGCGCACCACCACGCCGCGCCGCGCAGCAGCGGCAGCGCCTCCTGCACCAGGCCCAGCGGAGCCACCACATTGGTCTCCAGCGCCGACCGCAGCCCGTCGAGGGGCTGCTCGGCCAGCCGTACCAGCGGCTCGGCGCCCAGCGCGCTCGCGTTGTTCACCAGCAGATCCAGCCCGCCGAGCCGCCCGGCGGCCCCGACCAGCGCCGCCCGGTGCCCGGCGTCGGTGACGTCCCCCGGCAGGTCCACCACCCGGGC
Organism: Streptomyces sp. H27-D2; assembly: GCF_035828615.1. Taxonomy (NCBI): domain Bacteria; kingdom Bacillati; phylum Actinomycetota; class Actinomycetes; order Kitasatosporales; family Streptomycetaceae; genus Streptomyces; species Streptomyces sp. H27-D2. The sequence continues at coordinate 7,723 of NZ_JAYMZR010000157.1, forward strand.
GCCCGTCTCCCGCAGTGACTTCGCCGCGGCTCCGAGCGGCGCGGCGGACCGGGCGTCGAGCACCAGGTCCCAGCCGCGTTCCGCCAGAGCCGCCGCCGGCGCGCAGCCCAGGCCCTTGGACGCTCCGGTGATGATCGCTACCGACATCGAGATCCATCCCCTTGTACTCCGGTGGCCGCCGTCCCCTGTCGGCTCCGTGCCCACCGCGGCGACTCACGGCCCACGGTAGGAACGCGCCCGCCGCCGGCGCCTCGTGCGCGGGCCGCAACAAGGCACCGCACTTCGCCCTAGGACCTGCGGCGTAAGCGGCGGCGGCCATCGGCCCGATACGCGGGCCGGAGCCCGCCGGTACCGTGAACGCATGGTTCCCCGAACCGGACTCGCCGCGGTCAGCGAGGCCCTGCTCGCGATGAGCAGGCACCTCGAAGTGCGCGATGTCCTCAAAACGATCGTCGCGTCCGCCCGCGAACTCCTCGATGCCGAATACGCGGCCCTCGGCGTCCCCGACGACCACGGCGGGTTCGCCCAGTTCGTGGTGGACGGCGTCAGCGACGAGCAGTGGAAGGCCATCGGCCCGCTGCCCCGCCAGCACGGCATCCTCGCCGCGATGCTGCACGAGGCCACCCCGCAGCGGCTGGCCGACGTCCGCGAGGACCCCCGCTTCGGCGGCTGGCCCGCCACCCACCCCGAGATGTCCGACTTCCTCGGCCTGCCGGTGGCCGACGGCGACGAGGTGCTCGGCGCCCTCTTCCTCGCCAACAAGCGCTGCGCCAAGCCGCAGGGCGGCTGCGGCTTCACCGCCGAGGACGAGGACCTGCTGCGCATCCTCGCCCAGCACGCGGCCATCGCGCTGACCAACGCCCGCCTCTACGAGCGCAGCCGCGAGCTGACCATCGCCGGGGAGCGGGCCAGGCTCGCCCACGAACTGCACGACGCGGTCTCGCAGAAACTCTTCTCGCTGCGCCTCACCGCGCAGGCCGCGACCGCCCTCGTCGACCGCGACCCGGCCCGCGCCAAGAGCGAGCTGCAACAGGTCGCCGCGCTCGCCGCGGAGGCCGCCGAGGAACTGCGCTCCGCCGTGATCGAGCTGCGGCCTGCCGGCCTCGACGAGGACGGCCTGGTCGCGACCCTGCGCACGCAGATCCAGGTGCTCGACCGCGCGCACGCTGCGCGGGTGACCTTCGAGGCCGAGCGGGTACGGGCGCTGCCCGCCGCCCAGGAGGAAGCGGTGCTGCGGGTGGCCCAGGAAGCGCTGCACAACGCTCTGCGGCACTCCGGGGCCGCGCGGGTGGACGTCACCCTGGTCCGGAACGGCAACGGCGCGGTGCTGCGGGTCGGCGACGACGGCTGCGGCTTCGACCCCTCGGCGGTCCGGCGGGCCGGCCGGCACCTGGGCCTGGTGTCGATGCGCGACCGGGCCGGCGGCGTGGGCGGCGCACTGACCGTGGAATCGGCTCCTGACAAGGGAACCGTGATCGAGATGGAGGTGCCCGGTGGCTGATCCGGAACGCACGATTCGGGTGCTGCTGGTGGATGACCACCAGGTCGTCCGCCGGGGTCTGCGCACGTTCCTCGAAGTGCAGGAGGACATCCACGTCGTCGGCGAGGCATCGGACGGCGACGAAGGGGTCGCCCGCGCCGAGGAGTTGCGCCCCGACGTCGTCCTGATGGACATCAAGATGCCGGGCGTCGACGGCATCGCCGCGCTCCGCAAGCTCCGCGAACTCGCCAACCCGGCCCGGGTGCTGATCGTCACGAGCTTCACCGAGCAGCGCACCGTCATCCCGGCGCTGCGCGCGGGCGCCTCCGGCTACGTCTACAAGGACGTGGACCCCGAGGCGCTCGCCGACGCCATCCGGTCGGTGCACGCCGGGCACGTCCTGCTGCAACCCGAGGTGGCCGGCGCCCTGTTGTCCCAGGAGTCGGGCAACGGCGGCCACGGGCGCGGCAACGCGCTGACCGAGCGGGAGCGGGACGTGCTCACGCTGATCGCGGACGGCCGCTCCAACCGGGAGATCGCCCGCGCGCTGGTGCTGTCCGAGAAGACCGTCAAGACCCACGTCTCGAACATCCTGATGAAACTGGACCTCTCCGACCGCACACAGGCCGCGCTCTGGGCGGTACGGCACGGGATCGGGGCCTGAGAGCGCGGGATCGCGGGGGCGCGGGTGCGGAATAACTGGTTCCGCTGGCTGGGCGGAGCGTCAGGTTCCGGTGCGTTATTCATTCTGTCGTGTAGTCATGGCGTCCTCGGCGCATCCTCCTGCCCGGCTGCCCGTTCTCCATGGCGTGCCGCGGCGGCTGGCCGCGGCAGCAGCTAGGAGGATTCAGAAGTGAAGAACCTGCAGAAGGTCACCGCGGTCGCCATGGCAGTCGGCGGACTCGTCGCCGCGGGCGCCGGAGTCGCCTCGGCCCACGGCGGCGCGACCGCGAACGGCGGCGCCGCTCACTCGCCGGGCGTCGTCTCCGGCAACGTCGTCCAGGTGCCGGTGCACATCCCGGTGAACCTCTGTGGCAACACCGTTTCCGTGATCGGGCTCCTGAACCCGGCCTTCGGCAATGTGTGCCTCAACCACTGAGACCGCTGACCGAACCCGCGCGGCCCGCTGAATATCCAGCAGGAGCCCGCTGAATATCCAGCAGGAGGAAGACTTCCCATGAACACTGCCAAGAAGGCCGCCCTGGTCCTCGCCGCCGCCGGAGCCGCCCCGGGTGCCGCGGCCGCCACCGCGACCGCCACCACGGGCCACGACGGCGCCAACGCCCCCGGCGTGGCAGCCCCCTCGCCGGGCGGCGTCTCCG
>NZ_JAYMZR010000158.1:0-10218 GCF_035828615.1 Streptomyces sp. H27-D2
TCCTGCCACGCACCGGCGACGACGCCGGGGGCGCGTCCCGCACCAGCGCCCGCGTCCAGCTCCAGGTCCGGGACAGGGCGGGCAGCGCCGCGATGGCGGAGCTGCTGGAGCTGGGCGTGGTCCCGGTCGGCGCCGGCCCGGCCACCCTGCTGCCGCCCGCGGACACCGCCGCCCTCGAGCTGGCCGCCGACGCCGGGCTGCCCTTCCACTCCTGACTGCCCCGCCCCGCCCCGCCCCGCCCCGTCTCCCGCACCGCCTCCCCGTCCCGCCCGCACTCAACGAGAGTCCGCCGCCATGTACGAGCTGTCCCGGGTCCGCCTCTACTCCATCGGGCCCGCCGGTGCGCGCTACGCCGACACCGTCCTGGACCTGCGCGGAGTCGGCGCACCGGTGCCCAGCCCGGCGCCTGCCCAGGCCGAGTTCTTCGAGGACGAACCCACCGGCCCGCCGCGCCGGCCCGCGCCCGCGGGCGTGCTCTTCCTGGAGAACGGCGGCGGCAAGTCCGTCCTGCTCAAGCTGATCTTCTCGGTGATGCTGCCCGGCCACCGCAACACCCTGGGCGGCGCCAGCTCCGGCGTGCTCCGCAAGTTCCTGCTAGCCGACGACTGCGGCCACGTCGCGATGGAGTTCCAGCACGTCCTGACCGGTGAGACCGTCGTCGTCGGCAAGGTCTGCGAATGGCGCGGACGGCAGGTCTCCAACGACCCGCGGAAGTTCGCCGAGGCCTGGTACTCCTTCCGGCCGGGCCCCGGCATGAGCCTGGACTCGCTGCCCGTCGCCGAGGCCACCGCGCTGCGCCCCGCCGTCGAGGGCGTCTCCGGCGCGCGGGGACGCCGCCGCACCATGAAGGGCTTCCGCGACGCGATCACCGAGGCCGACAAGGCGTACCCGAACCTGGACTTCTGCTGGGAGGAGATCCACGAGCGCTGGAACGAGCACCTCGGCGACCTCGGCCTGGACCCCGAACTCTTCCGCTACCAGCGCGAGATGAACGCCGACGAGGGCGAGGCGGCCGGCCTCTTCGCGGTCAAGAACGACTCCGACTTCACCGACCTGCTGCTGCGGGCCGTCACCGACACCCGCGACACCGACGGCCTCGCCGACCTCGTGCACGGCTTCTCCAACAAGCTCGGCCGCCGCGCGGAACTCACCGCAGAGCGCGACTTCACGGCCGGCTCCATCGACCTGCTGACCCGCATCGCGGACAGCGCCGAGCAGCGCGAACAGGCCCGCGGCGTGCACACCGCCGCCGAGCGCCGCACCCGCGCGCTGGCCCACCGCCTCTCGGCCCGCGCCCAGCTCGAACGCGGCCGCTCCACCGAGCTGGCCCAGGGCGTCGCGTCCGCCGCGCACTTCGTCACCGAGGCCGAGCAGGGCCGCGGCCGCAGCTCGCTCGTCGCCGCCGAACTCGCCTACCGGCACGCCTCCCTCGCGCTCGCGGCCACCGAGAAGTCGGCGGCGGCCCAGCGCCGCGAACTCAACGACGCCCGTACGCTGCACGCCGCCTGGCAGGCCGCCGAGGTCGTGCTGCGCCAGCGCTCCGCCGCCGACCGCTCCGCGCGGGTGGCCGTCGCCATCCGGGAGGCCGAGCGGGACGCGGCCCCGGCCCTCGCGGCGCGCGCCCAGGCCGCGTCCGCGCTGGTCCGGGCCCTGCACAGCGCCGCCGAGAGCGGCGAGCGGGTCGCCAACGCGGAGGAGGAGCGCTCCAGCGCCCTCCAGTCGACTGGCGAGGCCGCCCACCGCGACGCCACCGCCGCCGCCACCGAGGCGCAGCGCGCCCGCAGCGAGACCGTGCACCTGCGCCAACGGCTCTCCGAGGTCGAGCAGGAGACCGCCGAAGCCGTCCGCTCCGGCTGGCTCGACGACACCGCCCCGGACGCCGACCCCGCCAGGGCCGCCCTCGCCGCCTCCGACGCCGAGAAAGCCGCAGCCGCAGGCTGGGACACCGCTAGGGAAGCGGCCCAGCTCAGCGCCGAGCGCGCCCGCGAGACCACCGCCGAGCAGGCGCGCGCCGAACTCGCCGCGGCCCGCGCCTCCGACGCGGCCCAGGCAGCCGAATCCGCCTACGACGCGGAGCGGCGCGCGGCCGAGGCGCTCGGCTCCGAGCAGCGTCTGATCGAACTGCTCGGGCTGCCCCAGCAGCCGGCCACCGACACGGTGCCGGGTCCGCGCACGGGACAGCCGGGTGCCGTCGCCGCCCACGCGTCCGCGCCGGGCCGCACCGCCTCCGCCGACGCCGCGGTCGAGTCCGCGGACCCCGGCGGCGACCCCGCCGCCCCGCGCGGCCGCGCGGACACCCCGGGCGGGGGCCCGGCCCGCCGCCGGGGCGCCCGCCGCCCGGTGGCCGACGGCCCGCTGACCGCCGACGAGCTGGACCGCAACGCCGACACGCTCCGCGAACTGCTGGACGGCAGCGTCGCCGGAGCCGAGCGGCAGCTCTTCGACCTGCGGACGGCAGCCGCCGACGACTCCCGCATCCTGGGCGCGCTCGGCGACGGCGGACTGCTGCCCGCCGGCCCCGACGTGCTCGCCGCGGTCGAGTACCTCGGCGAGCACGGCATCCCCGCGCTCCCCGGCTGGCGCTACCTCGCGCAGTCCGTCGACCCGGCCGACCACGCCGCCGTACTCGCCGCCAGACCCGAGCTCGTCGACGGCGTCGTCCTCACCGATCCCGACACGCACGCCCGCGCCCGGGAGGTGCTCGGCCGGGCCTCGCTGCTGCCGCGCTCCACCGTCGCGGTGGGCACCGCCGCCGCGCTGCTCGCCCCGACCCCCGCCTCCGACGCCCAGGACACCGGCGTCTTCCTGGTGCCGCCCAACCCGGCCATGCACGACGACCGCGCCGCCGACGACGAACGCCGGGCCCTGCGCGCCCGCGCCGCCGCGCGGGACGAGGACATCCGTACGCTCGCCGCCCGCCTCGGCGGGGACCGCGCGCTCGCCGCCCGGATCGGTTCCTGGCGCGACAGCTGCCCGGCCGGCCGCCTCGCCGAGCTGGCCGAAGCCGCCGACCGCGCCCGCGGCACCGCCGGCACCGCCCGGCAGCAGCTCACCGAGGCCCGTACGGTCAGCGCCGAAGCGGACGAGATCGCGACCGAGGCCGCCCGCGCCCGCGACGAGCGGCAGGAAGCGGCCCAGCGCGCCCGCCGGGTCGCCGACGCGCTCTCCGGGCTCGCCTACCGGCTGCGCGAGCGGCCCGCCTGGCAGTCCCGGCTGCGCGCGCTCGCCGACGACGCGGCCGAGTCCGAGGCCCGCGCCGCCACCTTCCTGGACCGGGCCCGCGCCGCCGACGAGGACCGCCGCGCCGCCCAGCGCGCCGCCGACGACGCCCGCCGCACCTCGCGCGCCCTGCGCGCCGAGCGCGCCGAGATCGCGGGCGCGCCCGACGACGCGGCCGAGCAGCCCGCCGACCCCGACGCGCCGAAGCACGCGCTGGCCGCGCTGCGCGAGGCGTACCGCGCGGCCTCGCAGCTGTACGAGAAGGTCGGCGTCGGAGCCGATCTGCGCGCCGAACAGACCCGCGCCGAGAGCGACGAGAGCAGCGCCCTCACCGAGCTGGACCGGCTGACCAACAAGGTCCGCACCCGGGCAGCCCAGCTCCTCGAAGGGACCGACGGCGCCGACGGACCCTCCCGGCAGGCCGCCGCCGCCCGCGCCGAATCCCTGGTGCAGATGCTGGAGTCGCGCACCTCGGCGGCCAGCGAACAGCTGGGCCGGCTGCGCGGCGAGGCCGAACGCCTCGCCCCCACCGAGGGCACGACCCACACCGAACTGCCCGCGGACCTCGTCCCGGCCGACGCCGAACGCGCCAAGGAACTGCTGCGCACCGCCACCACCGAACTCGGCTCCCGCACCGACGAAGTGGAAGCCGCCCGCGCGACGCACAGCGAACTGCTGCACGAACACCGCGTCTCCGAGGACGCGGTCGGCGGCTTCGAAGAGACCGCCGCGATGCTCCGCGACCTGCTGAGGGACGGCACGGCCCCCCGCGAGGAGGACGGGGCCGAGCAGCCGGAGCCCTACCCCGGCAACCTGGAGGAGGCCCGCCAGACGGCCACCGAGGCCCGCCGCGCGCTGCGCGGCTGCGCGGCCGACCTGACGGCCGCCGAGTCGGCCGTCCGCGAGGCCGGCGACGTCCTCGTACGGCACGCCAACGCCTCCCGCTACGAACAGGTCCGCACGCCCGCCCGGCAGCAGATCCGTGAACTGCCCGCCGCCGCCCTGCCCGAACACGCCGCCGCCTGGGCGGACGCCTTCGCGCCCCGGCTGCGGGTGCTCACCGACGAACTGGCCCAGCTGGAACGCAACCGGGACAGCATCATCGACCGGCTGCGCGGCCTCGTGGACGCCTCCCTGACCACCCTGCGCGCCGCCCAGCGGCTCTCGCGGCTGCCCGAAGGGCTGGGGGAGTGGTCGGGGCAGGAGTTCCTGCGCATCCGCTTCGACGAGCCGGACCAGACGACGCTCAGCGAGCGCCTCGGGGAAGTCGTCGACGACGCCACCAGCGCGGCCCTGAAGAAGAACTCGGACCTGCGGCGGGACGGGATGTCGCTGCTGCTGCGCTCGGTGGCGGCGGCGCTGAAGCCCAAGGGCGTCGCGGTCGAGATCCTCAAGCCGGACGCGGTGCTGCGCGCCGAGCGGGTGCCGGTCGGACAGATGGGCGACGTCTTCTCCGGCGGCCAGCTGCTCACCGCCGCGATCGCCCTCTACTGCACGATGGCGGCGCTGCGCAGCAACGACCGGGGCCGCGACAAGCAGCGGTTCGCGGGCACGCTGTTCCTCGACAACCCGATCGGCCGGGCCAACGCGACCTATCTGCTGGAGTTGCAGCGGGCGGTCGCCGACGCGCTGGGCGTGCAGCTGCTCTATACGACCGGGCTGTTCGACACGACCGCGCTGGCCGAGTTCCCGCTGGTCATCCGGCTGCGCAACGACGCGGACCTGCGAGCGGGGCTGAAGTACATCAGCGTCGAGGAGCACCTGCGTCCGGGGCTGCCGGTGCAGGACCCGGCGAGCGAGCCGGTGCACGGCGAGATCACCGCGACCCGGATGTTCCGCCGCCCGCCCGAGGTCACGGCCGCGGAGGCCACCGAGCCGGAAGCGGCGGCGGAGGCAGCCGGGGCTGACGCGGCGGATACCCAGGAGCCGGCGGAACCCGGTCAAGCGGCGGAACCCGGCCAGGCAGCGGAGCCCGAGGACCCCGCGAAGGCCGGCACACCGACGCAGTAGCCACGCCCGCCGGGGCGGCGTCCCGGGGCGGCGTCCCGGGGCGGTGTCCCGGGACGAACGCCGTCGTCAGTCCGGCACGCGCGCGGGCAGCCGCGCCAGCCGGTCGGCGACGCCCCGCTGCCTCGCGTACTGCTCGCGCAACAGCTGCTCGGCGGTGCCCCGCAGCCGGCGCAGGCTCTCCAACTGGCCGCCCTCCCGGTGCAGCGCGTCGTCGATGGCGATCAGCTCGGCGTCCGGCACCCGGCTGATGTACGTACGCAGCTCTGCGAGGTCGAGCCGCCGGTTGAAGTCGTGCACGGCGTCGCGCCACTCGTGCAGCAGCGTGAGCAGTTCGCCGTGCCCCGGCTCGGAGAAGGCGCCCGACACCAGCGCGCCGTCCGTCGCGGACAGTACGAGCCGTGGATAGACCCGCGCCTTGGGCGCGTGCCGGGGGAGCGGAGCGAAGCCCTCACCGTCGAGGATCTGGGTGTTCTTCACCAGCTCGTCGGCGAGCGCGCACAACGCCTGCTGACGGCGCTCGCGCGCGGCCGCCCTGCGCTCGGCGAACACCCCCGTGATGGCGGCGATCAGCGCGAGCGACTGGATGCCCGGCTCGAAGGAGCCGCCGCTTCGGCCGGACCGCGCCGAGACGAACCACCACACGCAGATGCCCAGGGCGAGCAGCAGACAGGCGAAGGTGAGCGCGGCGAAGACCTGCCGGTTGAGCGGGCCCATCCGTCCCATGGCGTGCCCGCCCCGTCAGTCGAAGGGGATGGGGCCGACCGGCGGCCGGGGCGCCGCCGATGCCTGGAGCAGCATGAGCGCCATGCCGAACGCCGGGCGGTCGAACTGCGCGTGCCCGCCGTCGTGGGTCTCGCCGACCTTGAGCAGCGCCGCGTCCACCAGCATCTTGTCCAGCCCCTCCCGGGTGTACTTGCGGGTGAGCAGCAGCCGGATGGTGTCCTGGTCGGGGAAGGGGACGGTGCTCCGGTCCGGGAGTGTCAACACCAGCGTGCGGTCGGTCCTGTTGCGGTAGATGACCTTGACCCGCAGCGCGCGCTCGCCCTCGACGGAGCCTTCGCAGCTGAGGCAGTCCATGTCGATCTGGAGGTCGGTGTACTGCATCAGCGCGCTGGTCACGAACTCGCGGAAGCGCGGGCTGTTCTCGTACTCCTGCGCCGCGGCCCGCGCGGCGCCGTCGTCCTGGCCGGCCGTGCTGGCCACTTCGAGCAGGAAACGGTCCTGGGGGCGCAGCAGTTTGTTGCCGAGCAGGGTCAGCAGCTGGGTGTCGCTGTCGAAGTTGGCGAGAGTGTTGCCGAGCAGCGAGTACAGCACCGGCTCGTCGCCGACGGTGCTCTTGATCAGCGTCCTGAGCCGGTCGAGGTTGCGCGGCAGCGCGAAGTCCAGTTGTACGGGCAGTACGTCGCCGGGGGAGATCCGCAGGTTGTGCAGGGCCTCGCGCTGGCCGAGCCGCAGCATCTCGGCGCTGATGTCGACCGGGATGTAGGACCCGGAGGTGCCGCGCTCGCGCAGCTGCCGCAGTATCGCCTGGTCCTTCTGCCCGGTGCCGGGCCCCAGGCTGACGTAGTGCAGGGTGCCTTCGGGGAGCGCTCCGGCGGTGTTCTGCCAGCGTCGGCTGAAGGACGCGATGCCTTCGCGCATCACCGGGTAGTAGAGGTCGTTGCAGGCGTGCGCCCAGGCGATCGTCGACTCCAGGCCCCAGTAGGAGAAGCCGGAGGTGATCCGTTTGCCCGCGCCGTCGGGGTCCGGTCGGTGCCGCAGGCCCGCGGTCACCTGGGCCAGCTTGCCCGACTGTTCCTCGCCGACCAGGCACACGGTCCAGCGAGTGTCCTCCAGGATCTCCGGAATGCGATGGACAGCCCGGTCCCGCTCCGCCATGTGTGCAGGCCCCCTCGGTCGTACCGCGAACACACCGTCAGTCCCTGAACCTACCTCGCCGTTGAGGATCGGGGAAAGGAATGGGCGGGCCGATCAGACGCCCGAGAGAGGGTGCGGCCGACGCCCGCCGGGTGGCCGGGCGCGGGCGCTCGCGCGGCGCGCCCTGCGGCGCAGCGCGCGCGCCGTGCTGCTGGGAGTGGACACGACGCCGTCGCGCTGGTTCCAGACCTGCCGGGTCACCCAGACGTCGAGCACGCCCCAGGTGGCCACCACGGTGCCCGCGACGGCGCCCAGGACGGCGGGGAAGGCGAACCACGCGCCCGCCAGAGCGCAGAGCACCGCGACCATCGACTGGATCATGGTCAGCGCGACGATGATGACGGCGCGCACCGCGGCCGTACGCACCGGGTCGGGCAGCCGCGATCTGCCCACCGGCTCCTCGGACCACAGGGGGTGGCCGAAGCGGTCAGGTATGTCGTGATCCAGCGCCTCGTCGAGGGGTTCACCGTGCCTCGGCGCACCTCTGCGCGATTCGGTGTCCATCGGTCCTCCATTCCCCCTGGGCCGGACATTGTCCCCCGTCGGGGCTCACCTGCCCGACTCAGGGGTGGGTGCCCGGTTTTGGCCGATGGCATTCCACCCCTCCGTCCTCCAGTGGGCCACGAACAGCTGTGCCCGAAGGTTCCCGGGGAGCGTGACATTCCAGCCATGAGCATGGGGGCGCGGGTGTGCGGAAGTTCCGGTTCCGTACGCCGAAACATGGGCAATAAATGAATTCATGGGCTGATAAATCGCGACAACGAGTTTCGGACCTCTGCTCTACTGTCCGGACGGGCCTTCGAGTTGCCGCTGTGGCAGTAGTAGGCTCACGCCGTTTGTTGCCGGAAGACTCCCCCGTACAGCGGGGTTGACGTTAGGGAGGCCATGCGCTTTCGCGGAAAGTCGATCCGTCGGAAGATCGTGGCGCTGTTGATGGTGCCGCTGGTGTCCCTGACGGTGATCTGGGCCTTCGCCACCTTCATCACCGGCCGCGACGCGCAGCAGCTTCTGGATGTCTCCGACGTCGTCGACGAGGTCGGCTACCCGAGCGAGACCACTGCCCAGGCCGTCCAGCGGGAGCGCCGCGAGACCCTGGTCTACCTGGCGGACCCGCGCCGATCCGACGCGCTGACCCGGATGCACCGGCAGGCCCGTACCACCGACAAGGTGGTCGACCGGCTGCGTGCCAACGCGGCCCGCGGTGATGTGCGCGACGCGATGAACTCCGGCTCGGCCGCCCGGCTGGACGGGATCCTCAAGGGCATGGACGGGCTCGACTCGCTGCGCGCCAAGGTCGAGGACGGCACGATCACCCGTAACGCCGCCTTCACCGCCTACAACGCGCTGGTCGAGCCGTGCCACGACTTCCTCTACTCGCTGCAGACCGGCATCGACATCGAGAAGGACAAGCAGGGCCGCGCGCTCGTCGACGTCACCCGCGCCCGCGAAGCCGTCTCCCGCGAGGACGCGCTGCTGTCCGCCGCCCTCGCCGCCGGCCATATGACCAAGCAGGAACTGCGGTCCTTCTCCGACCGGGTGGCCGAGCGGAACGTCCTTTACCGGACGAGCCTGCCCATGCTGCCCGCCGTCGACCGCGAGATCTTCGAGAAGTACTGGCGGGGAGGTGAGGGCCAGGCGCTGACCGAGACCGAGGACAAGGTCATCTCCGCCGGCGCGCCCGGCGCGGACCGGGTCGTCAACGCCGAGCGCTGGACCTCCTCCGCCGACACCGTCCTGGACGAGCTCGACCGGATGGGCATCGACGCGGCCGACCGCTTCCAGGAGCGGCTGCGGCCCGCGGCCATCGGGGTCCTCGCCAGGGCCGGGGTCGCCGGTGTCTTCGGCTTCCTCGCCGTCCTCGTCTCGCTGGTCGTCTCGGTCCGCATCGGCCGCACCCTGATCCGCGACCTGACCCGGCTCCGCAAGGAGGCGCACGAGGTCTCCGGAGCCCGGCTGCCCAGCGTGATGCGCCGGCTCGCCGCGGGCGAACAGGTCGACGTCGAGACCGAGGCGCCGCGGCTCCAGTACGGCGGCGACGAGATGGGCCAGGTCGGCCAGGCGCTCAACACCCTCCAGCGGTCCGCCGTGGAAGCCGCCGTCAAGCAGGCCGACATGCGCCGCGGGGTCTCCGAGGTCTTCGTGAACCTCGCCCGCCGCAGCCAGGTCCTGCTGCACCGCCAGCTGACCCTGCTCGACAGCATGGAGCGCCGCACCGAGGACACCGAGGAACTCGCCGACCTCTTCCGCCTGGACCACCTCACCACCCGTATGCGACGGCACGCGGAGGGCCTGGTCATCCTCTCCGGCGCGGCCCCCTCCCGGCAGTGGCGCAAGCCCATCCAGCTGATGGACGTGGTGCGCGCGGCCGTGGCCGAGGTCGAGGACTACGAGCGCGTCGAGGTGCGCCGGCTGCCCCGGCTCGCGGTGAACGGCCCGGCCGTCGCCGACCTCACCCACCTGGTGGCCGAGCTCCTGGAGAACGCCACGGTGTTCTCACCCCCGCACACCGCCGTGCAGGTGCTCGGCGAGCGGGTGGCCAACGGCTTCACCCTGGAGATCCACGACCGCGGCCTGGGCATCGCCCCCGAGGCGCTGCTCGACGCCAACCTGCGGCTCGCGGAGACCCCCGAGTTCGAACTCTCCGACACCGACCGGCTGGGCCTGTTCGTGGTCAGCCGGCTCGCCCAGCGGCAGAACGTACGGGTCTCGCTCCAGCCCTCCCCGTACGGCGGCACCACCGCGGTCGTGTTCATCCCCGCGGTGCTGCTCAGCGAATCGGTGGGCGGTCGCGGAGAGCTCGGCTCCGGCGCCCCCGAGGACACCGGCGAGCGGGAGCTGCCCGTCGGCAAGTCGGCCGCCCTCGCGGAGGTCCCGGTCCGGTTGGCAAGCCGCTTCGCGGGCTCCGCGGATCCGCTCGACGGGCCCGTCGAACTGGAGTCCTCATTCGGTCTGGACGACTTCAGCGGCCTGGACGAGGACGCCGAGGACGGGCACCTCTTCCGCGGCCGCGGCGCGCCGCCGGTCGCCGGCGGCGAGCAGCACCAGCAGGTGCGCGACCAGTCCCTCGGGGAA
>NZ_JAYMZR010000159.1:0-10191 GCF_035828615.1 Streptomyces sp. H27-D2
CATCTCCCCGTCCCCATCCTCCGCATTCCGGGCTCACCGCCACGCACCCGCTGGAGCCGTTGATGTCGCTGCCGCCCTCGCTCGGCACCGTGCCCGCCCCGTCGTCCCCGGCCACCGGGTGCACGCCACCCGAACTGCCCACCGCCGACGACGCCGTGGCGCACACTCTGCTCAACTGCCTGCTCCGCGAGGTCTCAGGGCCCGAGCACCAGACCGCCGTCGCCGACGGGCACCTGCTGCTGCGGCTGCCGCGCCGCGGCCCGCTGCTGCGGGTCGCGCTGCGCCGCACCTCACTGCTCGGCGCGCACCGCTTCACCGGCCCGGTCTGCGAACAACTCGACGGCGGGTGGACCCCGGTGAGCTGGCGGGACCTCGCCGAGTACACCCGCGCCGAACTGTCGCTGCGCACGGGCGTCAGCAACGAGGAGTTCCTGGACCAGATCGCGTCCAGCCACCTCGGGGTGAGCGCGGCCCTGACCGCGCGGGCCGCCGCCGACCGACCGGCCGTCCCGGCAGCCCGGACCTCTCCGTACACCGCTCCCGCCGAGCCCGCGCCGGACCCGCACCCGAACCGCGCCCAGCTCGCCGCCTACCTGCGCTCCGAGCAGTCCCTCCTGTTCGGCCACCGCTTCCACCCCACCCCCAAGGCCCGCAGCGGAGACCCCGACGCCTGGTCCGCCTACGCGCCCGAGACGGGGGCAGCCTTCCCGCTGCGGCTGCTCGCCGTACGGGAACACCTCGTCGCTGAGGAGCGCGCCGAGCCCGGCGCGACCGCCCCGCTCGACCGGCTGCACCCGGTGCCCGCGGGCCACCGGCTGCTCCCCGTACACCCATGGCAGTACGAATTGATGTCCGGGCAGCCGGAGTTGAGGGCGGCCCTGCACCGCGCGGACATCCTCGACCTGGGAACCGGCACGACCCCCTTCGCCGCCACCGCCTCCGTCCGCACCCTCTACGACGGCGACACCTTCCTGAAGTTCAGCCTGAACGTCCGCATCACCAACTGCCTGCGCAAGAACTCCCGTTACGAGCTGGCCGGCTCGGTCGCCCTCACCCGGCTGCTGGAACCGGCCCTCGCCGACCTGGCCGCGCGCTTCCCCGGCAGCGCGGTCCTCCGGGAGCCCGCCTACCGCAGCCTGGCCCTCCCCGGACCCGGCGGGCGTCCGCACCTCGCGCTGCTCGAAGGCTTCGGCGTGATCGTCCGCGAGGGCCTCTCGCGCAGGCTGCTGCCCGGCGTGACCCCGCTGCTCGCCGCCGCCGTCGCCGACGAGTACCCGACCGGCCCGGCGCACATCTCCCGGCTGCTGGCCGGCGCCGGCCCACGAGCCGCCCTCGACTGGTGGTCGGCCTACCTCGGACTGCTCGTCCCGCCCGTACTCGCCGCCTACTTCCAGCACGGCATCGTGCTGGAGCCGCACCTCCAGAACGTCCTGATCTGCGTCGACGGCGACGGCATGCCCGCGCAGGTCCTCTTCCGCGACCTGGAGGGCACCAAGCTGCTCCCCGAACACCACACGGCGACGCTCGCCGCGCTCCCCGCCGACGTCGCCGGACCCATGACGTACGACGCGCAGCGCGGCTGGGACCGCGTCGTCTACTGCCTGCTGGTCAACCACATCGCCGAGCTGCTCGCCGCCCTCGCCGACCTGCACCCGCAGACCGAGGCCGCGCTCTGGGCGCGGGTGCGCGCCACGATCCAGCGGTACGCGGACCAGGAGGGCTGCCCGCCCCGGCTGAGCGCGCTGCTGGCCGGCGTGCCGCTGCCCGCGAAGGCGAATCTGCTCACCCGCTGGGAACGCAGGGCCGACCGCGAGGCCGGCTACGTCCGGCTGTCCTCGCCGCTCGCCGAATCCGTCCTGTCCGGAGCGGTCCGCCACGACACCCCCTGGAACCCCCGATGACAGTCCCGCCGGCAGCCCTGACGACATACCCGACGACAGCCCTGACGACGTCCCCATCCCCGCAGACGCCCCCGAAGGCTTCAGCCGACACGCCCCCGGCCACCTCGCCCATCACAGCGCCGGTGCGCGAACGCGCCCTCGCCCTCCGCGCCGACGAGCTGCCCGCCTACCTGTACGACCTGGCGGCGCTGCGCGAGCACGCCCGCGCCGTACGGGCGGCGCTGCCCGACTCCGTCGAGCTGTACTACGCGGCGAAGGCCAACCCGGAGCCCGAGGTCCTGGCCGCCCTCACCCCGTACACGGACGGCTTCGAAGTCTCCTCCGGCGGTGAACTGGCCCATGTCCGCAGGGCCGTTCCCGCTGCCGCGCTGGCCTTCGGCGGCCCCGGCAAGACGCCGGGGGAGATCACGGACGCCCTGGCGACGGGCGTCGAACGCTTCCATGTCGAGAGCGCCTACGAACTGCACATGCTCGCCGCGCTGGCCGCCCGCTCGGCCCCCGGACGGACGGTGCGGGTGCTGCTCCGCTTCAACCTTCCGGTGCCGGGCGGCTCCCTCACCGGCAGTTCGCTCACGATGGGGGGCCGCCCGACCCCGTTCGGCATCGACCCGGCCGAGGCCGACGCCCTCGTGCGGCCGCTCACCGACGGCGGCTATCCGCACCTGGAACTGGTCGGCGTCCACGCCCACTTGGCGAGCGGACTGGCCGCGCCGGACCAACTCGCCGTCGCTGAGGCTGTGGTGGACTTCGCGCTCGCGCTGTCCGAGCGGCACCGCTTCCGGCTGCGCGAGGTGAACGTCGGCGGCGGCATGACCGTCGACTACGCGGCCCCGGCCACCCGTTTCGACTGGGCCGGCTACGGAGCGGGGCTCGGCCGGCTGGCGTCCGCGCACCCGGAACTGCTGCTGCGGATCGAACCGGGCCGCGCGCTCACCGCGTACTGCGGGTGGTACGCCACCGACGTACTGGACGTGAAGCGCAGCCACGGCGAGGAGTTCGCGGTCCTCCGGGGCGGCACCCACCATCTGCGCACCCCGGCGACCAAGAGCCACGACCAGCCGTGCACCGTGCTCCCGGTCGACGCCTGGCCGCACCCCTGGCCGCGCCCGCCCGCCGTACGCGACCGGGTCACCTTGGGCGGTCAGCTCTGCACGCCGAAGGACGTGCTGGCGAGCGGGGTCGCGGCGGCAGGGCTGCGGGCGGGAGACCGGGTGGTGTTCTCGCTGGCGGGCGCTTACGCGTGGAACATCTCGCACCACGATTTCCTGATGCACCCCCGGCCGGGCTTCCACTTCCTGGGAGTGTGAGCTTCCTGGGAGCTCGTGAACCCACCCGGCCGGCGTCCCGCAGGCAGCGGCTTGCCGCTACAGCTTCGACAACTCGTCCACCAAGTCATCCAGTCCCAACGACCCCTGCGAGAGCGCGGCCATGTGCCACGCCTTCGCGTCGAACGCGTCGCCGTGCGCCTTGCGGGCGTTCTCGCGGCCCAACAGCCAGGCGCGCTCGCCGAGTTTGTAGCCGATCGCCTGGCCCGGCATCGACAGATAGCGGGTCAGCTCGCTCTCCACGAAGTCCGCCGGCCGGCCGCTGTGGTTGCCGAAGAACTCCCCGGCCAGCTCGGGGGTCCAGCGCTCGCCCGGGTGGAAGGGGGAGTCGGCCGGGATCTCCAGACCGAGGTGCATGCCGATGTCGACGATGATCCGGGTGGAGCGCATCATCTGCGCGTCCAGATAGCCGAGCCGGCGCTCGGCGTCGGAGAGGAAGCCGAGGTCGTCCATCAGGCGCTCGGCGTACAGCGCCCAGCCCTCGGCGTTCGCGCTGACCAGGCCGATCGTGGCCTGGTAACGGGAGAGCTGATCGGCGACGTGCACCGACTGCGCGATCTGCAGATGGTGGCCGGGGACGCCCTCGTGGTACCAGGTCGAGGTCAGGTCGTAGACCGGGAAACGGGTCTCGCCCATCGTCGGCAGCCAGGTGCGGCCGGGGCGCGAGAAGTCCTCGGAGGGGGCGGAGTAGTACGGGGCCGCGGCCCCGCCCGGCGGGGCGATCCGGGACTCCACCTTCCGTACTCGCTCGGCGAGGTCGAAGTGCGTACCGTCCAGCGCCTCGATCGCCTCGTCCATCAGGCTCTGCAACCAGACCTGGACCTCTTCGACGCCCTCGATGTGCGTGCCGTGCGCGTCGAGGTGGGCGAGCGCTTCCCACGGGCCCGCGCCCGGCAGGATCTTCTCGGCCTCGGTCCGCATCTCGGCGAGCAGCCGGTGGTACTCGGACCAGCCGTACGCATAGGCCTCGTCGAGGTCGAGGTCGGCCCCGTTGAAGAAGCGCGACCAGCGGGCGTAGCGCTCGCGGCCCACGGTGTCCGGGCGGCCCTCGACCGCCGGGGCGTACACGGCGCGCATCCAGTCGCGCAGCGCGACGAGCGCGCCGGTCGCGTCCTGGGCCGCGGCGTCCAGCTCGCCGCGCAGGGCGTCGGGCCCGTCCGCCGCGAAGTCGCCGAACCAGCCGCGGCCCTCGCCCGCCCACTCGGTGAGCTGGCCGACGAAGGTGGCCGTCGCGTGCGGGCCGCCGTACAGCTTCTGCTCCAGACCCTGTTCGAGCGAGGCCCGGTAGCCCTCCAGCGCGGCCGGCACGGCGCGCAGCCGCCGCGCGATGGCCGCCCAGTCCTGCTCGGTCGCCGCCGGCGTCAGCGAGAACGCCTCACGGACGCTGTGCGCGGGCGAGAACAGATTGCTGACCCTGCACAGCCCCTCCCCGGCGTCGTGCACGGCGAGTTCGGCGTTCAGCCGCTCGCGCAGCAGCCGTCCGCAGCGCCGCTCGACACCGGTGTCCGCGCCCGGCCGCCGCTGCGCGTCGTCGAGCTTGCGCAGCGTCGCACGGGCGAGGTCGGCGACGGCCTGGAGGCCGGCCGGCGAGAAGTCCGGCAGTCTGCCCGAACTCTCCTCGACTCCCAGATAGGTGCCGGTGATCGGGTCGAGGGCGATGAGCTCGTCGACGTAGGCGTCGGCGACCTGGCGGGGCAGCGGGCTGCTGTGGGTGTCGGACATACGGACATCCTCGTACGCGAGGGGCCTCCGCGTCTGCACTTGACGCGGGCCGCTCGTCTCGGCGTGGTTACCGGCGGGGCGGCGTGTGGTCGGCGGACGTCGACAGTTCCTCGGCCCGCGCCGACAGTTCCCCGGCCTGCGCTGACAGCTTCCCGGCGTGCGCCGAGAGATCCTCGGCGTGCACCGATATATCCCCAGGCCGACCCTCGGCCAGATCCTCGGCGTGCACCGACATATCCCCAGGCCGACCCTCGGCCCTCTCCGACAGGTCCTCGGCGAGGTCGCGGAGCAGCGCCGGAAGCTGCGCGTCCAGATAGAAATGGCCACCCGGGTAGCGCCGTACGGAACAGCCCGCGCTCGTCTCCTCGCGCCAGCTGTCGATCCCGGCCGGCTGGGCGTGCTCGTCGTCCTCCCCGGCGAAGACGGAGACCGGGCAGGTCAGCGGCGCTGCGGCCTGGTGCACATGACCCTCCAGCCAGGCGAGGTCGGCGCGCAGCGGGGTGAGCAGCAGCTCATGGAACTGCGGGTCGGACAGGGCCCATTCGGGCGCGCCGCCGAGCGCGCGCACCCAGTCCAGCAGCTCCTCGTCGGGCAACCCGGACAGCGGCAGCCTGGCCGCGCGCAGCAGCGGGTGCGCGACCCCGGATATGCCCAGCCGCACGGGCCCGACCCGCCCGCCACCGGACAGCAGCCGGGCCAGCTCGAAGGCGAGCACGCCTCCCATGCTGTGGCCGAACAGGGCGTACGGTCGGCCGTCGCGGTCAGCCGTGATCGCGGCGGCGACGGCCGCCGGATCGACCAGGGCCTCGTCCGCGATCCGGTTCTCCCGGCCGGGCAGCTGTACGGCGGCCACCTCCACCCAGGCCGGCAGCCCCGCCGACCAGTTCCGGTAGGCCGACGCTCCGCCTCCCGCGTGCGGCAGGCAATAGAGCGTCAGACGCGCGTCCGGCCGGGGGTCGGTGCGGGTGATCCACCGGGGCGGGGCGGGGCGTCGTGCCGGAGCGGGAGTGTTCATCTCACCTGCGTCTCGTCCGCGGGGTGGTGGGGATGGCCGGCCGGCTGCTCTGCCGTCCGGCCCGGCGATCCATGGCGGCATCCTCCCGCATGGGGCACGGGGGCGGCCGGAAGGGGGCCGGAGTACGGCCGGAGCGGGGGTGTCCGGCGCGGTCTTGAGGGGCGTATCCGCAAGATTCGGGGCCTGTCCCGCCGACGGAAGGCTGGTGCTGGAGCAGGGGCACGCCCCGCTGGAGCGGCGGCAGGAAAAATAGCTGGCGCCGTCTCGCAGAGCGCGGCTATCGTTCGTCTCGTTCGGAGCGGTGGCTGAGAGCCGCCTTCCCCGGGCATGCTGTCGGATCGTTGAAGAAGCAGGAGGTGAGGACATTGATGACTGTCGCTGTGCTGGGCACTGCCCGCATTCAGAAGATCATCGATCCCACCCCTGTGGTCTCCGGCTGACACCCACTCGAATTTCCGCGCGCTGAGCGCGCCGCCGGGGCCACCCTTCGAAGGGTCCTCCGTTGTTGTTCAACGCTTCGCTCAACACATCTTCCGACTCAGACTCCGACCCCGGGTCGGATTCCATCGCTCCGTCCCTGCTGGCCCGATACGGCTGGGACGAGGGGTGGGAGTCCGAGTTCGCTCCTCACCTCGCGCACGGGCTGCTGCCCGGCCGCGTCGTGCGGGTGGACCGGGGCCGGTGTGACGTCGTCGTCCCGCGTGGGGACAGCCTCGTCACCGTCCAGGCCGACACCGCGCCCGTCACCACCGGCGATCCGATGCGGATCACCTGCACCGGCGACTGGGCCGCCGTCGATCCGGCCGATGCCCGGCAGCCGCTCGTCCGCGCGCTGCTGCCGCGCCGCAACGCCTTCGTGCGCTCGACCTCGTCCAAGCGCTCGGAGGGCCAGGTGCTGGCCGCGAACGTCGACCACGCCGTCATCGCGGCCTCGCTCGCGGACGAGCTGGATCTCGGCCGGATCGAGCGTTTTCTCGCGCTCGCCTGGGAGAGCGGTGCACAGCCGCTCGTCGTGCTCACCAAGTCCGACCTGGTGACCGATCCCGCTGTGCTGTCATTCCTAGTCTCCGACACCGAACTGGCCGCGCCGGGTGTGCGGGTGCTGCCGGTCAGCGCGGCGACGGGCGAGGGCCTCGACGTCCTCGCGGCGGTTCTCACCGGGGGCACCGCGGTGCTGCTCGGGCAGTCCGGCGCGGGCAAGTCCACGCTCGCCAACGCCTTGTCGGGCGAAGAGATCCAGGAGGTGCGGACCACCCGCGACAGTGACGGCAAGGGCCGGCACACCACGACCACCCGCGACATGCTCGCGCTGCCCGGGGGCGGCGTACTCATCGACACCCCGGGGCTGCGCGGCGTCGGCCTGTGGGACGCCGAAGGCGGCGTCAACCAGGTGTTCTCGGAGATCGAGGCGCTGGCGGAGAACTGCCGCTTCCACGACTGCGCGCACGGCGAGGAGCCGGGGTGCGCGGTGCTCGCGGCGGTGGACGACGGCTCGCTCCCGCACCGCCGTCTGGAGAGCTACCGCAAGCTCCTCCGCGAGAACCGACGCCTCGCGGCCCGCACGGACGCCCGGCTGCGGGCGGAGATTCGCCGCGACTGGAAGCAGCGGCATCAGCAGGCGGTCAGCCGCCAGATCATGGAGGGCAAGCGGGCGCGTTGACGGGGGAGTGCTGACGGGGGAGTGGCGGGGGGGGGCACGCCACTCAGCGCGTCAGCCCGTCAGCTTCTCCGCCTGCGCCTTGGCCACCGCGGCCGGGATCTCGGGCGTCTTGTCGTCCGTCAGGTTCGCGGTGTAGAAGGTGGCGACCGTGGACCCGGAGCGCACCACCTGGAACAGCAGCGGTACGGCGTCCCCGTCGAGGACGCCCGTCACCTGGTAGGCGAACGCGTCGTCCCCCGCCTTCGGAGCGGTCAGTTCCTTCACCGCCGAGTACTTCGAGGGGCTGTCCCCGCCCCGCGCCGTGAAGCCGCCCGCGCAGGCCTTCGCCGCCGCGCGCAGGCCGTCGAGCACTTCGCCCGCCTGCTGGGGCCGGTGCGCCGCGAGGAATTCGGTGACGACGGTTTCGCCGCCCGCGCCCTTGCCGAGCAACTGGCGGTAGACCGTGGCGGACCCCTTCGGCTCGGGAAGGCCGTTGATCACGGCGGTGAGCGGCCGGCAGGCCGCCTTGTCCGCCTTCTCGCCCTCGGACGGGGCGCCCTCCATCGCGTTGACGGTGAAGCCCGGCACGTCGGTCCCGGAGAGGACGGCCTTGTCCAGGTCCGACTTGGACAGCGTCCGTCCGTTCTCGCCGCCGCTCGCGCCCTTCTCCGGCGCCGGGCCGACCGAGTCGGCGGGGGAGCGGGCCGCGCTCTCCTTCTTCGGGGTGTCCGCCGCGTCCGCGTCGTCGGAGGACGACCCGCCGCACCCGGCGGTCAGCCCCAAGGCCCCCAAGGCCAGCACGGCCGCTGCCGCCGCGACGCCGCGTGTCGTACGTGTGCCGTGTGCCCTCAAGCCGTGTGCCCTCAAGCTCAGTGCCTTCAAACGCGGTGCCCGCAAGCTGTGTGCCCTCAAGTCGAACCACTCCCCGTGTCGAGCCCCGCTCATCAGCGGCCGTCCGCCGCACGCTAGCAACAGCCGTCACTCGCGCGCATGGGCCCACGGGCCCACCGCCGCACCAGCCGCGCGCGGTCCCGGCACCGCGACGTGCCCCGGAACCGCCGCGCCCCGCAGCGGGCCCGCCGGCGGCGAACGTCGCGTCCGATTCCCGCCGGTCAGGGCCCCCGCGATGCCGCAGACTGGACGGTGTGATGGATGAAGAGACCAGGTACGAGGCGGTGTGCAGCCGCGACGCGAGGTTCGACGGCGAGTTCTTCTTCGCCGTCGCGACCACCGGCATCTACTGCCGTCCGAGCTGCCCGGCGGTCACCCCGAAGCGGCGGAACGTGCGGTTCTACCCGACTGCGGCAGCCGCCCAGGGCTCCGGGTTCCGGGCCTGCCGGCGCTGCCGCCCCGACGCGGTCCCCGGCTCGGCGGAGTGGAACGTACGGGCGGACCTCGTCGGGCGCGCGATGCGGCTGATCGGCGACGGCGTCGTGGACCGCGAGGGCGTCGCCGGGCTGGCCGACCGGCTCGGCTACAGCACCCGTCAGGTCAACCGGCAGCTCACCGCCGAGCTGGGCGCCGGCCCCGTCGCGCTGGCCCGCGCCCAGCGGGCGCACACCGCGCGGGTCCTGCTCCAGACGACCGAGCTGCCGGTCACCGAGCTCGCCTTCGCCGCCGGATTCGCGAGCGTGCGGCAGTTCAACGACACCATCCGCGAGGTCTACGCCCGCACCCCCAGCGAGGTACGGGCCGCGGTCCGCCCCGCGGCAGCACGCCGGCCGGGACGGGCCGGGGCAGCCGGACGCCCGGGTTCGGCCACGGGGGCCCGGCAGACCGGGCAGGCGGTACGGGTCGGCCGCAGCGCCGTGGGCGAGCCGCGCGGCCCCCGCGACGCCGCCGCCGATCGGGGCTCCGCCCCCCACGCCCCGCAGGCCACTCCCTCCCCGCAGGACGCCCCCGGCGGCATCCCGCTGCGGCTCGCCTACCGGGGGGCGTACGCGGCGCGCGAGATCTTCGACTTCCTGGCGCGCCGCGCCATCACCGGCATCGAGGAAATCCTCGGCGACCCCGGCTCCCGCACCTACCGGCGCACCCTGGCCCTCCCGTACGGCCAGGGCATCGCGGAGGTCGGCGAGACGGTCGGCGCCGCGGCCACCGCCCCCTCCGGCGGCTGGCTCGACTGCCGGCTGCACCTCACCGACCTGCGGGACCTCACCACCGCCGTGCAGCGCGTCCGGCGGCTGTTCGACCTCGACGCCGACCCGTACGCCGTGGCCGAGCGGCTCGGCGCGGACCCGCGACTGGGCCCGCTGATCGCGGCCCGCCCCGGAGTGCGCTCACCCGGCGCCGTCGACCCGCACGAACTGGCCGTACGGGCCGTGCTCGGCCAGCAGGTCACCGTCGGGTCGGCCGTACGGCTCGCCGGGACGCTCGTCGCCGCGTACGGCAAGCCGCTCGCCGTAGCCGACGGGACGCTCACCCACCTCTTCCCGGACGCGGGCACCCTCGCCGGCGCGGACCTCGCCGAACTCGGCATGCCCGACGCGCGCCGCCGCGCGCTGCGCACCATCAGCGCCGCCATCGCCGACGGGACGGTGCGCCTCGATCCCGGCGCCGACCGGGAGGCGGCCGAACGGGCGCAGCTCG
>NZ_JAYMZR010000160.1:0-10150 GCF_035828615.1 Streptomyces sp. H27-D2
GTGCGAGCTGGGTGGTGCGGTTACGGCAGGGTGAGCGCTGCGGGCTCAGTCGTGCAGTGACGGCGGGTCGAGCCGCGCAGGCTCAGGCGTGCGGTTGAGGCGGGGTGAGCGCTGCGGGCTCAGTCGTGCGGTTGCGAGATCGCGGGCGCGGGCGGGGCCGGTGTTCGGTGGAGCGGTTCGGCGGAGCGGTTCGGCGGAGCGGTTCGGCGGAGCTGGTGGCCCCTTGGTCATGATCGCTCGCTGGAGGCGAGCGACAGGTAAACGGCGGCGAAATCTGTGATGGCGAGCAGCTCGGCCGCGGTTTCGAGGAGGCTTCCCTCGGCGGGCTGCAACTCGCTGACCGGGGTGTCCCGGCGCAGCGCGAGTTCGCGGGCGGTCGGTGTCGGCGAGGTCGCGTTCAGCGGCTGCCCGCGGAGCAGCACGATGCGCGCGTGCATGCCCTGGGTGTCCTCGACCCGGTCGCGGAAGAAGTCGTCGGGGTCGGTGCCGGCCGCGAACGCTCCGGCCAGCAGCATGCCGTGGGTGGTCAGCGCCTCGGGCAGTTCGGCGGCCAGCGCCGGGCGGCCGGCGAGCGTCGTGAGCACGGTGGCGAAGTGCCGTCCGGCCGCACCCGCGACGGTTCCCTCGGTCCACAACAGGGGCAGCGCGTCGGCGAGTTCGGTCGCGAGGGTCTTGGCGGGGTTGTTGTACGTCGCGATGGCCGGGCCGCAGCGTTCGGCGACCTTGTCCAGCCGCTCGGCCAGCGCTTCGAGGGCGGCGGGCGGCGCGTCGAGCAGCCCGATGCGGTCGGCGAGCGACAGCAGCGGGGTGAGCAGCGCCCACAGCGTTCCGGGGGCCGCGGGGGACGGCGGCAGCGGCACCGGCCCGAAGGGAGTGCTCATTCCCGGGGGCTCGGGGGCCGGCGCGGCCGAGGGGTCGTCGGCGCCGGCGAGCGGCGCGCTCGGGTTGAGCGGATCGGACGGCTGCGCGGGCCCGCTCGGGAAGGCGGCGGCGATCGTGTCGGCCAAGGGCACCGCCAGGCCGCGCGCCTGGCCGACCGCGCCGGTGAGCGGCGAGCGCGTCGGGGCGACACACACCACCGAGCAACCGCGCCGGTATGCCTGCTCCACGAGCACGGCCAGCCCTGGTTCCGAGCCGTCCGCGCTGACGAGCAGCAGCAGATCGAGCGGCCCGGTCCAGCCGGGCAGCGTCCAGCGCAGCGCACCCGCTTCGGGCGCGACGCCGGTCGGCCGGACGAGCTGGACCAGACAACTGCCGTCGCTCAGCGCGGCGAGCAGGTCGGCGGCACAGCTGGCGGCCGGTCCCGGGCCCGCGACCAGTACGGCGCGCGGGCGGCCGTCCGGCGCGAGGGCGGTGATCCCCGCCTCGGCGGCGTGCCGGGCCGCGGTGCGTACGCGGGCGCCCGACTCGGCGGCCCCTCGCAGCAGGCCGCGGACGTCGGCGCGAGCGAGCGCGTCGGGGGCGTCGAGGAATGACTCGTCGAGCATCGTACGGAGCCTCCGGTTGCCGGGCGGGACGCTTCGGCTGGGCCGGTTTCGGCGGAGCCGTTATCGACGGAGCCGTTTCGGTGGGTCGTTTCAGTGCGGTCGTTCGGTGGGGCCGGGCCGCTGGGCGGGCCTGGGACCGCTGAGCCGCTTCGGCCTGGTCGGCCTACTTGGTTCGGTCGGCCTGTTCGGTCGGGTCGATTCGGTGGAGTCGACCCGGGCCGGGTCCGGCCGGTCCGGCCGGTTCCGCTCAGGTGGGGCGGCGGGCTTCGTCGACGAGGAGTACGGGGATGCCGTCCTTGACCGGGTACGCGAGCCCGCAGGTTGTGCCGGTGCAGATCAGTTCCGCCTCGGCCGGGCCTTTTTTGCGTTCGGTCGTGGCCTCGCGCAGCGGCGCGTGGCACGCCGGGCAGGCGAGGATCTCAAGGAGGCTGGCTTCGACCGGCATGGTGGGGTGCCCTTCAGGGTGGTGGATCGTGCCGCCAGCCTACCGCCGGGGTGCGGGCCGCGGGCCGGGGGCGGGACCTGGCCGGGCAGGGCGCGTCGGGCCGGCTCGGCCTCGCTTGAATCCGCCCGGATCGGCTCCGACCGAGTCGACCTGCGGCATCACGGGCTGGGACCGGTCCCGTTCGGGTCGACCCGGACGGGTCCCGTTCGGGTTGGGATTGGGGTGGGCCCGGACCGGCTCGGGCCCGCCCCCGGTTCAGGCCGCCCCCGTCTTGGCGGACCACCCAGCGGTCCCGTAGCCCCATGTCCGCAGGCCCACGTCCGCAGGCCCCGCTGCCCGCAGTCAGCAGCCGACGGGGCCGACCACCACCGGCCGGCCCCGCCATCAGGCCGCCGCCGGCCCATCAAGCCATCAGCCGGCCCGGCGCCCCCTCGCCGTCACCCCCGGACGATCGCCAGAACCTCATCCCGCACCTTGGCGACCGTCGCCGCGTCCCGCGCCTCCACGTTGAGGCGCAGCAGCGGCTCCGTGTTGGAGGCGCGGAGGTTGAACCACCAGTCGCGGGCGGTGACGGTCAGGCCGTCGAGTTCGTCGAGTTCGACGTCCGTCCGGTCCGCGTAGGCGGCCCGGACAGCGGCTGTGCGGCCCGGCTGGTCCTCGACGGTGCTGTTGATCTCGCCGGAGGCCGCGTAGCGGTCGTACTGGGCGACGAGGTCGGAGAGCGTGCCGTCCTGGCCGCCGAGGGCCGCGAGGACGTGAAGGGCGGCGAGCATGCCGGTGTCGGCGTTCCAGAAGTCGCGGAAGTAGTAGTGCGCGGAGTGCTCGCCGCCGAAGATCGCGCCGGCGGCGGCCATCTCGCCCTTGATGAAGGAGTGGCCCACCCGGGTGCGGACCGGGACGCCGCCGTGCTCCCTGACGACCTCGGGGACGGACCAGGAGGTGATCAGGTTGTGGATGATCGTGCCGCCGGGGTGCTTGGCCAGTTCCCGGGCGGCGACCAGGGCGGTGATCGCGGAGGGGGCGACCGGCTCGCCGCGCTCGTCCACGATGAAGCAGCGGTCGGCGTCGCCGTCGAAGGCGACGCCGAGGTCCGCGTGGACCTCGCGGACCTTGGCCTGGAGGTCGACGATGTTCTTCGGGTCGAGCGGGTTGGCCTCGTGGTTGGGGAAGGTGCCGTCCAGCTCGAAGTACATCGGAATCAGGTCGAGCGGCAGTCCTTTGAAGACGGTCGGCACGGTGTGGCCGCCCATGCCGTTGCCGGCGTCCACGACGACCTTGAGCGGGCGGATCTCCGTGAGGTCCACGAGCCCGCGCAGGTGGGCCGCGTAGTCGGCGAGGACGTCCCGCCGCACGATGGCGCCCGCGGTCACGGCGACGTCGGATCCGTCGGCCGTGATCACCGGCGCGCCGGTCTGCGACCACTCCTCCACGAGGGCGCGGATGTCCGCGAGGCCGGTGTCCTGGCCGACCGGGGTGGCGCCGGCCCGGCACATCTTGATGCCGTTGTACTGCGCCGGATTATGGCTCGCGGTGAACATCGCGCCGGGCAGGTCCATGGAGCCGCTCGCGAAGTACAGCTCGTCCGTGGAGCACAGCCCGATTTCGGTCACGTCCACCCCACGGGCCGCCGCGCCGCGGGCGAAGGCCCGCGCCAGGCCGGGCGAGGAGGGCCGCATGTCATGGCCGATGACGATCGCCGAGGCGGCGGTCACTTGAGCGAACGCCGCGCCGAACAGCTCGGACAGCGACTCGTCCCATTGGTCGGGGACGACTCCGCGCACGTCATACGCCTTCACGAGCTGCGACAGATCAGCCACGGCCAACCCCTCCTGCGAGTTCTGAACCAGATCCGAACGGAGTCACAAACCTACCTGGCGCAGCTGACAATCCAGGTAGACAATCCCGGTCGCCGATCCCGGGAACCGAACCGGGCGCTCGGTCCGGGCGCCCGGCCCAGGCGCTCGGTCCAGGCGCTCGGTCCAGGCAAGTGCCGGAACCCCCGCGCCGCTGCCCCCGGCCCGCCCCCCGTCCGTTCCCGCCCCCGCTCTCAGGGCAGCATCCACCCCAGTACGAAGGTGCTCTGCCCCACCACGATCAGACACATCACCAGCAGCAACGCGAGGCTCCACGGCAGGACTTTGCGCAACAGATCGCCCTCGCGGCCCTTGAGCCCGACCGCGGCGCACGCGATGGCCAGGTTCTGCGGCGAGATCATCTTGCCCAGGACGCCGCCCGAGCTGTTGGCCGCGGCGAGCAGTTCGGGCGAGAGCCCCGACTCGCGGGCCGCGGTGACCTGGAGCGCGCCGAACAACGCGTTGGCCGAGGTGTCCGATCCGGAGACGGCGACGCCGAACCAGCCGAGCACCGGGGAGAGGAAGGCGAGTCCGGCGCCTGCCGCGGCGACGAAGTGGCCGATGGCGGCGGCCTGTCCGGACAGATTCATCACGTAGGCGAGCGCGAGCACCGAGACGACGGTGAGGATCGCGTGCCGCAACTCCCCCACCGTCCGGCCCCACTCGGTCAGCGCGGCGCGCACCGGGACGCGCAGCACGACGGCGGTCGCGATGCCCGCGAGCAGCACCAGGGTGCCGCCGGTGCCGATCAGCGGCAGCGCGAAGACATTGCCGCCGACCGGATGCCCGGCCGGGTCGGCGACGTTCAGCAGCGGCCAGTCGAAGGTCTGGGTGGCGCGCGCCAACAGCCGTTTGACGGGCGGGATCTGCGCGATCGAGAAGATCGCGATGATCAGCGCGTACGGGGCGTAGGCGCGCAGCACCTCGGGGCGCGGGTCCTCGTGGTCCAAGTCCTCGCTGCGTACGCCGGTCAGGACAGCGGCCCGTACCGGCTCCTCGGCGGGGCGGCGGGCGGACGGGACGGCGATCAGCGCGGCGGCTCCGAGCAGCGCCGCGACGATGTCGGCGAGCTGCGCGGAGATGTAGTTGGAGGCCACGAACTGGGCAGCGGCGAAGGCGACGCCGCAGGCGAGCGCCGGCACCCAGGTCTCGCGCAGCCCGCGCCTGCCGTCGACGATCGCGACGATCAGCAGCGGCACGACGAGGGCCAGCAGCGGAGTCTGCCGGCCGACGACCGAGGCGACGGTGTCCAGCGGCAGCCCGGTGACCTGCGCGAGCGTCACGACGGGGGTGCCCATCGCGCCGAAGGCGACGGGCGCGGTGTTGGCGACGAGCGCGACGACGGCGGCGCGCACCGGGTCGAAGCCGAGGGCCACCAGCATCACCGCGCAGATCGCGACCGGCGCGCCGAACCCGGCCAGCGCCTCCAGCAGCGCGCCGAAGCAGAACGCGATGACGAGGGCCTGGATGCGGGGGTCGTCGGAGAAGCGGCTGAAGGAGCGGCGCAGCACGTCGAAGTGGCGGGTGCGGACGGTCATCCGGTACACCCACAGGGCGTTGACGACGATCCACATGATCGGGAAGAGGCCGAACAGGACACCCTGAGCGGCGCTGGAGGCCGTCTGGACGACCGGCATGCCGTACGCGACCCAAGCGACCAGCGCGGCGACGCCGAGGCCGATCAGGCCCGCGTAGTGGGCTCGCATCCGCACCCCGCCGAGCAGCACCAGGACAGTGACCAGAGGCAGGGCCGCGACCAGGGCCGACAGGGCCAGCGAATCGGCGACGGGCTCCAACTGCTGCACGAACACGCGGGCCTCCGGGCGTTGGCGGCTCCGGGCAGGGTTCCGCGATCGGATTTCCGCGCTGCGGACAGGTTTCCGCGATGCGGAAGCTGATCTCCCGGTAGTGGAGGAATCGTCGTGCGCACGCCAAGCCGCCGTCAATGGCTGGGCGCCAAGGGTTTTCCGGCGGGGTCCGGTGGGTCCGGTATGCCGAGGGGTGTGGCCGGGGTGGGCCCGCCCGGCCGTCCCCCTCGTGGGAGGGCCGCGTGCTGGTCGCGGTGAGTCGGGCCCAGGAAAAACCCCGGTCGGCGGCAGTCGGGGAGTGATCGCACGTCAGCCGGAGGCGGCGCAGGCGCGCAGCCGGAACGCAGGCGAGTCGGCACCGGCTGCAACCGCCCCCGAGCCCCCGTGTCCAGGGTCGCCCGCGTCAGGAATCGGGCGAGCGCAGCACCCGGAGGTGGCCGCGCCTGGCGACCTCCATCGGGTCGGCCTCACGGCCGGTCGGTCTGGACGCCTCGGCTGCGCGCTGGTGCGGGCGGGCGGCCTCGCGCACCGCGTTGGCGAGCGCTTCGAGGTCGTCGCCGCAGGGGCGGGCGGGGCCGGTGTCGACGGCGAGACGGACGACTTCCCACCCCCGGGGGGCGGTCAGCCGCTCGGAGTGCGGGGCGCACAGGTCGTAGCAATGGGGTTCTGCGTAAGTGGCGAGCGGACCGAGAACAGCGGTCGAATCCGCATAGACGTACGTCAGGGTTGCGACGGCGGGGCGACCGCACGCGGTGCGCGAACAGCGACGTACAGGGCTCACGACGTTGGACGGTACCGCACTCTTGAACGGGCCGCGACGACTCACCCGGAGACTCACTCGGCCGTGTCACCCCGGTCCACCCGATCCAGTGGATTCCGGGTAGCCGGTCTGACCTGCGGTGGGCCGGGGCCGCACGGTGGCCGGCGGCGACCGCACCGGTCAGCACTCGCTCCCGTCAGTGTCATTCCACAAGGATCATCGACCCGGAGCTGTCCATAATTGATCTCCCGCGGGACGGGAACGTGGCTGGAATGTTCATCCGGCGACATACCGCGCGATGCCGGGACACCCGCATGCAAGGCGGCGGCCGACGGCTACCCTCGTCTGTGATGGAAACGCCTGTACCTCCCCAGCAGTCCGAGCCGCGGCAACGCCGCCGCGACCGTCACGGACGCGGGATGCGCGGGCCGATCGCCCCGCCGCAGGTGCCGCTCGCGGCCAGCCGCGCGGACGCCTTCGTCGATCTGGTGCACGACTCCGTGGAACGGCTGGAACGGAGCTGGCCACAGCTCTCCTCGGTGGAGTTCTCGGTCCGCGAGGTCCCGCGCTGCGGTCCGGGCACCGGCGGGGCCGTGGGGGACGGCATGGTGGACGGCGTCACCGACGAGGACACCGTTCCGCTCGGCGGCCTGGCGCACGCGGCCGACGGGAAGCCCGACCGGATCGTCGTCTACCGGCGGCCGGTCGAGATCCGCACCAAGAACCGGGACGAACGCGCGCTGCTGGTGCACGAGATCATCGTCGAGCAGGTCGCCGAGTTGCTCGGCCTCGCGCCCGAGTCGGTGGACCCCCGGTACGGGCAGGAATGAGCCGGGCGGGAACGAGCGGGGTCCGAGGGGGCTGAGCGGCGCCGGCCCCTCGGCCATCCGGCCCGTCAGCCTCCAGCCCGTCAGTGAGTCAGTCGTTCAGTCAGTCGTTCATCATTTTCAGGTCCTGCCCGGCCTTCGGCACCGCGACCGTCCCCCGGTCGTCCGGCAGCGTCTGGACCGTGAACATCGGGATGCCGTCCTGCGGCAGCGCGAGCGTCCTGGCCGCGTGCACCGGGCCGCCGGACAGCGGCTGGACGGTGAGGGCGTAGCCGCCCTTGAGCCCGGCGGGCCTGGGCGGGTCCACCGCGAGCGTCGTGCCGCCCTTGACCGTGTACGTCTTGCTGACCGGGGTGCCCCCCTGGCTGCCGGCGGAGGCGGTGACCTTCACCTTCGCGCTCTTGCCCGGCGCCACCAGTGACAGCGTGCTGCCCTTGGCCCGGTTGTCGACGGCGGCGGCGCGCGTCTCGATCCGGCCGGTGGCCGGGATGAACGCGGTCTCCTGCTTGCTGCCCTTGCCCCGGGTGACGCGCAGCGCGGCCACCACCGGGGCGGTCTTCCCGCCGCTCGCGGTCGGAGTCAGCACCAGCGAGCCCGCTTCGCCCTTGGTCACGTCGCCGAGGTCCACGGCCGCCGTCATCCGGCTCTTGACGTGCAGCGTCTCGTGCCCGGCCGGGCTGATGGACCCGTTGGGTCCGGTCAGCCGCACCTTGAGGTCCGCGTCGTCCTCGCCGGTGGCGAAGGCGACCAGCCGTACGGAGGTGGCGTCGGCCGGGATGCCCGGCAGCACCAGGTCCGCCGAGGGGTCCGCCGCGGCGGGCAGCCAGTCGCCGCCGAGCTTGGCGTCGACGCTCTGCACCGACGCGCCGACGCGCCCCGCGCGGGCCAGCGCGTGGACGGTCACATTGGTCGTCGGCTCACTCGTCATGGTCGACAGCAGGACCGAGACCGAGGAGTGCGCGGGGATCGTGATGCCCTCGCCGGTCGGCGCCTTGATCGCGCCGTCCTTGCCGTAGAGCTCCAGGTCGACGACGGCGGCGGTGTCGTCCGGGTTGGTCAGGTGCGCGTAGTCCTGGCGGTCCTTGGCCGTGCTCGCGCCCGGGAACCAGAACTCCGTGTCGGGCGGGGTGCAGGCGGTGCCCGCCAGACCGCGGCCGACGCCCGCGGTGATCTCGCTGGTCTGCTGCACCGTCCAGCCGGGGGCCAGCCGGCCGTCGGCGGTGCCGGACAGCGCGGGGGCCTCCGCACCGTCCGCCGACGCGGTGACGGGCTTGCCCGGCTCCCTCAGCGGGACGACGGGCTCGGCGTCGCCGTTCTTGCCGTCTTTGCCGTTCTTGCCGGCCTTGTCGTCCGTCTTGCCCTTGTCGGCCTGGCCGTTCTCCGCGACGTGCGCCGCGGGCAGCAGTTCGGCGCTGCCCTTGCTCGCCCGGCCCCCGGCCCCGTCCTGCGGGGCGAAGGCGGAGTAGGTGGTCCGCCCGAGCTCCGAGGAGGTCGGGGCGGGGCACAGCAGCGTGGACCGCTCGACGGGCAGCCGGGACGCGGTCCTCGCGGCGGTGTCCTTCGCGGCGCCGGGCGTCGCCAGCGAGGCGACGCCGGTGACGGCGGCGAGCGCGGTGGCGGCGCCGATCAGGGACAGGGTGGTGCGGTTCACTGCTCGCTCCCGTCGCGGCGCGGCTCGGGCTCCGCACCGCCGTACGTCGTGTCGCCCCGGTCGGGCCGGGCGGGGTCGCTGCCGTCGGGGTAGCTGCCGTCGGGGTAGCTGCCGTCGGGGTAGGGCTGCTGCCCGTAGCCGTACGGATCGGCGTACTCACCGCCCTGGTAGGGCTCCTGCTGCCCGCCCTGCGGGTCCTGCGGGTAGTGCGCCTGCGGGTCCTGCTGGTACTGCTGCTGGTCGGGATACGGCTGCTGCTGCTGGTGCTGCTGCTGGTCGGGGTACTGCTGGTTCGGGTACGGGCTCGCCTGCTGGTTCGCCTGGTACTGGTCAGCTGTGTACTGCCCGTGGTCGACCTGGCCGTGGTCGACCTGGCCGTGGTCGACCTGGCCGGCCTGGCCGTAGTCGCCCTGGCTGTACTCGCCCTGGGCGTAGTCGGCGGTCGCGTAGGCCTGCGGCTGCTGCTGCCAGTCCTCGTACGACTGCTGGTGCGGCACCGCCGCGTACGGGTCGGCGACGCCCGCGTCCTGCGGCTGCGCGTACGGGTCCGCGACCTGCCCGTCCCGGGCCCCGCCGTCGTAGCTGTTCTCGTATCCGCTGTCGTATCCGCTGTCGTGGCCGCTGTCGTGGCCGCTGTCGTGGCCGCTGTAGCCGTCCTGGTGACTGTCCGGCCGGCTGTCCTGGTCGCCGTCCGGCCGGTAGCCGTCCTGGCCGCCGGGGAAGCCGTCGTCGGCCGCGTCCGGCGGTCCTGCCGGGCCGCTCTCGTCCGGCTCGGTCCCGGTCTCCGCCGCGGCGCGCAGCCTGCGCGCCCTGCGGCCCTCGCCGGACACCGGCTGCGCGGGTACGACGGGCGCGGCGGCCTCCGGGAGGTCGTCGTCGATCTCGCGGCGGCGTCCCGGCAGTGCGAGCACCAGCAGGACGAGGCCGAGCAGTGCCTGCGCCCAGGCCCAGGCGGTCTGGCTGACGGGGGTGTCGTAGCCGAGGTCCAGCCGGCCCCCGTTGGCGGGCAGTGCGAAGCCCTGCGCCCAGCCGTCGACCGTGGTGGGCTTCAGCGCCTTGCCGTCGAGCGTGGCCGTCCAGCCGGGAGCGGCCGC
Source organism: Streptomyces sp. H27-D2 (assembly GCF_035828615.1). Classification (NCBI taxonomy): domain Bacteria; kingdom Bacillati; phylum Actinomycetota; class Actinomycetes; order Kitasatosporales; family Streptomycetaceae; genus Streptomyces; species Streptomyces sp. H27-D2. The sequence goes on from NZ_JAYMZR010000160.1 coordinate 9,926, forward strand.
GTCGGCGACGCGCAGCACCCGCCCCGCGGGCCCGGCGGGCACCTTGGTGTGCGCCTCCACGGGGCCGGCCGCGACCGGCACCGGCTGGTCGGCGGCGGAGGCGTTCGCGCCGCGCGCCCCCGCGCCGTCCCGCGCGCCGTCCGCGCCGGCGGGCACGATCGTGGCGCGCGCCACCTGGCGGTCGACGCGCCACAGCGCGCTGCCGTCCTCCTGGCTGAGCCGGGT
>NZ_JAYMZR010000161.1:0-9926 GCF_035828615.1 Streptomyces sp. H27-D2
CTCCGGGCGCTCACTCGGTCTTGCGTTGCAAACTCTACCAGACTCATTTCCAGTCCGTTTCCGGTCTGAATTTCAATCCAGCGGCCGCTTGCGGGGCCTTGCCTTTCGGCTGCTCCGACTTTATCAGATTCGTTTCGGCCGAGCTAATCGGCTTTGCGTTTCTCGATAAGAATTCGGATGCGCTTCATCGGAATTGAATTCACGATCGAAGCGAGGCAAACACTAGCCGTTGCGATCGCGCCTGTCTAGCTCGCGGCAACCGTTCAAATCTACCTCCCCACATCACCCGTGTCAACGGGTTTCTGTGGGGCGATGAGGAGACTAGCAGCTCAGGACGGGGCTACGCACATCACGCCGCAGTGGGTAGCCCGGCGTCCCGGTCCGCCGCTTCCAGGTCGCCCGTTTCGCCTGCTCGGGCTGCTCTGCCGCCTACCGCGTAGACATAGAGAAGGAAGAGCAGCTCAGCCGTCACGCCGATGCCGACGCGGGCCCAGGTGGGCAGGCCGGAAGGGGTGACGAAGGCTTCGATCCCTGCGGAGACGAAGAGGACCGCGGCCAGGCCGATGGCCATGCCGATGGCAGCCCGCCCTTCTTCAGCGAGGGCTGTTCGACGGCTGCGGGGGCCGGGGTCGATGAGGGTCCAGCCGAGCCGCAGGCCCGTACCCGCGGCGACGAAGACCGCGGTGAGCTCCAGCAGGCCGTGGGGCAGGAGGAGACCGAGGAAGGTGTCGAGGCGGCCGGCCGAGGACATCAGGCCGAGGCCGACGCCCAGGTTGAGCATGTTCTGGAAGAGCACCCAGAGGACGGGCACGCAGAGGAACGCTCCGAAGGTCAGACAGAGGAAGGCGGCCCAGGCGTTGTTCGTCCACACCTGGGCGGCGAAGGACGAGGCGGCGTGGGTCGAGTAGTACGCCTCGTACTGCCCCCCGGGGCGGGTGAGTTCGCGCAGTTCGGCGGGCGCGGCGATCGTCGCCCGCACTTCCGGGTGGGTGGCGATCCACCAGCCGATCAGGGCGCCGACGGCCGTCGAGAGCAGGGCGGTCGGAATCCACCAGTGGCGGGTCCGGTACAGCGCGGCCGGGAAGCCGGCGGTGAAGAAGCGGACCGCGTCCCGCCAACTCGCTCTGCGCGCACCGGTCACCGCGCTGCGGGCACGCGCGACCAGGGAGGTGAGCCGGCCGATCAGAGCCGGGTCGGGTGCGCGGGACTGGATCAGGGAGAGGTGGGTGGCCGCGCGCTGGTAGAGGGAAACGAGCTCGTCGGCCTCCGGGCCGGTCAGCCGGCGTCGGCGGCGGAGCAGTGCGTCCAGCCGGTCCCACTCCGCCCGGTGGGCGGTCACGAAGACGTCGAGGTCCATCCGGGTACTGCTCCTCGTGGTGTCTCGGCGTGCTTACTTACGGCGGGACGCGCACCCAGCTTGGCAGACTGGCCGCGTTGGGTCAGGGGCGTACGAGGACACGGAAGAGGGAGGACACCTCGCGTGAGTGAACTCGTGACGGGCGAGGCGGTGCCGTTGGGGCTGCGGCCGGCGAAGCTGCCGAGCCGCGCGCTGGCCGTGCTCATCGATCTGGCGGTGGCTTGGGCCGGTTATCTGGCGGTGTCGATCGCGCTGTCGGCCGCTACGGCTTCGCTGGACGAGGCGGCGTCCACGGCGGTGTCGGTGGCCAGTTTCGTGCTGGTGCTGATCGGGGCTCCGATCGCGGTGGAGACGCTGAGCCATGGGCGGTCGCTCGGGAAGCTCGCCTGCGGGCTGCGGGTGGTGCGGGAGGACGGGGGGCCGGTCCGGTTCCGGCACGCGCTGGTGCGCGGGGCGATGGGAGTGGTGGAGATCGTGCTGACGCTGGGGGTCATCGCCTGCGTCGCTTCGTTGGTGTCGGCGCGCGGGCGGCGGATCGGCGATGCCTTCGCGGGCACGCTGGTCGTACGGGAGCGGGTGCCGGTCGCGCGGGCGACGGTGTTGCCGCCCCCTCCCCCGCTGCCGCCGTGGCTGGCCGAAAAGTTCGCGGAACTCGATCTTTCGGGGGTTCCGGACGGGCTCTGGCTGGCCGTACGGCAATACCTCACGCGCACGCGACAGCTCGATCCCGAGGTCGGGGCGGTCCTGGCGGAGCGGTTGGCGGCCGATGTCGCGGAGCGGACCGGAGCGCCGGTGCCGCCGGGGATGCCCCCTGCCGCTTATCTGGCGGCGGTGTTGGGCGTACGGCGGGCGCGGGACGCGCGGCGGGCGTTCGGGGAGCCGGGGGCTTGGAGCGCGGGGGCTGTGGGTGCGGGCGGTGTTCCAGGGGAGGTCGGCGCGCCCACCGAGCGGGGTGTCAGGGGCTTCGCCCGGCCGGGAGAGGTGTGGGCCGGCGGCGGAGTCGCGGGGACCGCTGAGGCTGCGGGAGCGGGCGGGGGTGCGGAGGGTTCGGCGCCGGTACGGGGTGAGCCCGAGCGGCGGTCCCCCGGTACTGGGTTCAGTCCGCCCGCATAGGCAGTTGCCCCGGCCGCTGAGCCCTCTGCCGGTTCGTCGGCAGCTCCTCTGCTGGGGCGGCCGGCGGGCATCGTGCTGCCCCATATACCTCAGGCAGATTGCCTCAGTTGAAGGACGAAGGCGGGGATTCGAGCTCTTCGAGTTCCATGCCGGGGGCGGAGAGGATCACGTCGCCGGCGATGTGCACGGGGCGCTGCTCACCCGTGTCGAGGTCCGTGACCTGGTATTCGTCCACGGACAAGGGGGAGTTGTCAGTGCTGTGTGCTTTTGTGTCAGTCAGGGCCCAGGACTGGTCCAGGGTGCGGGGAGCGAGTACGGGGGGTGTGAAGGCGACCAGCCGGACGCGGGTCGCGGGGGCGCCGAGTTCGAGGCGCAGCAGGCGGGCCGTCGCGATGAGGAACGCGGGGGAAGCGCCGGTGAAGGCGTGGGCGGGGACGTTGCCGTCGGTGGCGTGAACGCCGGTGGGGTCGGTGCGTACCCAGGTGACGCCGTCGAGGGCGGCGCCTCGTACCTGCCAGCTGGACGCGTGCAGCTGGAGGCGGATGGGGCGGCCGAGTTCGTCGAGGGTCAGGTCGACGGAGCCCGCGTGGTCGCCTGCGGGCGTGGTGATCTGGGAGACGTAGCGCCAGCCGGACGGGCCGGTGGCGCAGTGGAAGTGCTCGTCACCGAGGGGGGAGTGATCGTGTGTGTCGTACAGCGAGTAGCGGCCGCGGGGCATGGTGGAACCTCGGAAAAGGGCGGGCCCCCGCCCGGAGGGGGCGGGGGCCTGCGCTCATCGACTCAGTAGCGGTAGTGGTCGGACTTGTACGGGCCCTCCACCGGGACGCCGATGTACGACGCCTGCTCCGGGCGGAGCGTCGTCAGCCGTACGCCGAGTGCGTCCAGGTGCAGGCGCGCGACCTTCTCGTCCAGGTGCTTGGGCAGCACGTAGACGTCGGTCGGGTACTCGGACGGCTTGGTGAACAGCTCGATCTGGGCCAGCGTCTGGTCCGCGAAGGAGTTGGACATCACGAACGAGGGGTGGCCCGTCGCGTTGCCCAGGTTCAGCAGCCGGCCCTCGGACAGCACGATGAGTACCTTGCCGTCGGGGTACTTCCAGGTGTGGACCTGGGGCTTGACCTCGTCCTTGACGATGCCGGGCGTCTTGGCCAGGCCGGCCATGTCGATCTCGTTGTCGAAGTGGCCGATGTTGCCCACGATCGCCTGGTGCTTCATCTTGGCCATGTCGGCGGCCATGATGATGTCCTTGTTGCCCGTCGTGGTGACGAAGATGTCGGCGGTGGCGACGATGTCGTCGAGCGTGGCGACCTGGAAGCCGTCCATCGCGGCCTGCAGTGCGCAGATCGGGTCGATCTCCGTGATGATCACGCGGGCGCCCTGGCCGCGGAGCGACTCCGCGCAGCCCTTGCCGACGTCGCCGTAGCCGAAGACGACGGCGACCTTGCCGCCGATCAGCACGTCTGTGGCGCGGTTGATGCCGTCGATCAGCGAGTGGCGGCAGCCGTACTTGTTGTCGAACTTCGACTTGGTCACGGCGTCGTTCACGTTGATGGCCGGGAACAGCAGCGAGCCGTCCTGCATCATTTCGTACAGGCGGTGCACGCCGGTGGTGGTCTCCTCGGTGACCCCGCGGATCTCCGACGCGAGCTGCGTCCACTTCTGCGGGTTCTCGGCCAGCGTGCGGTTGAGGACCGTCAGGACGACCTCGAACTCCTCGCTGTCCGCGGTCGACGGGTCCGGGGCCGCGCCGGCCTTCTCGAACTCGACGCCCTTGTGCACGAGCATGGTGGCGTCGCCACCGTCGTCCAGGATCATGTTCGGGCCGCCGGTCGCCGCGCCGGGCCAGGTCAGCGCCTGCTCCGTGCACCACCAGTACTCGGTGAGGGACTCGCCCTTCCAGGCGAAGACCGGCACGCCCTGCGGGTTCTCCGGGGTGCCCTCGGCGCCGACGGCGATCGCGGCGGCCGCGTGGTCCTGGGTGGAGAAGATGTTGCAGGACGCCCAGCGCACGTCGGCGCCGAGCGCCGTCAGCGTCTCGATGAGCACGGCGGTCTGCACTGTCATGTGCAGCGAACCCATGATCCGCGCGCCGGCCAGCGGCTGGGTGGCGGCGTACTCCTTGCGGATCGACATCAGGCCGGGCATCTCGTGCTCGGCCAGCGTGATCTCCTTGCGCCCGAAGGCCGCAAGCGAAAGGTCAGCGACCTTGAAGTCCTGACCAGTGGCGGTCGTCGTCATACGAGCTGCTCCTCGTGGGATCGATCGAGGGTGTATTCGGCTGAGTCTGCGGCGTGGGCAGGTACGTGGACACGCTATTCGGACACACGTGTCCCCCACCACAGCGCAGTCCGTCCAGGCCCTCTCTCCCTCGGACGACTCGTGGAGCCGACCGACCGCCATCAGCAGCGACGTCTGTGCTCATACGAACCTACACCGGATGGCCGTACCGCAGGATTGCTTACGCTGATGGCTTGGATGACACTGGGGCTGTTTTCGGCCAGGGCGCCTCCCACGGCAAACCCGGTCGTCATCCACGGCACAGCCCGACGACCAAGGAGATCCACGTGACCAGTCCTGCCGACCCCCACGATGCGGCGGGGACAGCGGCCGAGCCGGGGTTGAAGCTGCTCGCGGTGACCGCGTGTCCCACGGGCATCGCTCACACTTATATGGCCGCCGAGAAGCTGTCCCAGGCCGCGGAAGCGCTGGGACATGCGATGAAGGTCGAGACCCAAGGGTCGATCGGTACTGAGAACGTCTTGTCTGACAACGATGTCAGAGAGGCCGACGGCATCATCATCGCCGCGGACAAGGACGTCGACCAAAGCCGCTTCGTCGGCAAGAAGGTGCTGGCCATCGGAGTCGCCGAAGGCATTCACCACCCGGAGCAGCTGATCGAGCGGGTGCGGAGCGCACCGGTGCTCGGCGGCGACGGCTCGGGCTCGGGCGGGGCCGCCGCGCAGCCCTCCGGTGGGAGCGGCGGCGAGAGCAAGGGACGCGGCGTCACGTACAAGGCGCTGATGAACGGCGTCTCGTACATGATCCCGTTCGTGGTGGTCGGCGGTCTGCTGATCGCGATATCGCTCGCCATCGGCGGCGACCCGCAGGCAGACGGCGGACTGGTGATCCCGGACGGCTCGTTCTGGAAGCACGTCAACGACATCGGCGTGATCGGCTTCACGCTGATGGTGCCGATCCTGTCCGGATACATCGCCTACGCGATCGGCGACCGGCCCGCTCTGGTGCCGGGCATGATCGGCGGCTGGATCGCCAACACCGGTGCGCTGTACGACTCGAAGTCGGGCGCGGGGTTCATCGGGGCGATCGTCACCGGCTTCCTGGCCGGCTATCTGGTGCTGTGGATCAAGAAGGTCAAGGTCCCCAAGTTCGCGCGGCCGATCATGCCGATCATCGTCATCCCGATCGTGGCGACGACAGCGTTGGGCATGTTCTTCATCTACGTCATCGGCAAGCCGATCTCGTGGGTCTTCGAGCACCTCACCAGTTGGCTGGGCGGGCTGACCGGGACCAGCGCCGCGCTGCTGGGCATCATCCTCGGCCTCATGATCGCGTTCGACATGGGCGGTCCCGTCAATAAGACGGCGTTCCTCTTCGGCGCCGGGCTCGTCTCCAAGAACCCCGAGATCATGGGCATGTGCGCGGCCGCCATCCCGGTGCCACCGCTCGGCCAGGGCCTGGCCACGCTGATCCGGCGCAAGCTGTTCGACGAGCAGGAGCGCGAAACCGGCCTGGCCGCGCTGTTCATGGGCTTCTTCGGGATCACCGAGGGCGCCATCCCCTTCGCGGCGGCGCGGCCGGCCCGGGTCATCCCGGCGAACATGCTCGGCGGCGCGGCGGCGGGCGCCGTCGCGGGGCTCGCGGCGGTCTCGGACAACGTGCCGCACGGCGGTCCGATCGTCGCCGTGCTCGGTGCGGTCGGCGGCGTGCCGATGTTCTTCCTCGCGATCGTCATCGGCACCGTGGTGACCGCACTCGCGACCGTCACCTTCATGACGCTCGGCAAGGGTGGGAGCAAGGCTCGGGAGGCGGCTGGGGGTGCGGCGGCTTCGGTGTCGTCCGCGGCTTCGTCCGCAACCTCGGCTTCGCTGCTGGAACCGGCGCTTGCCGGGGCGGGCATCGCGGCGGCGGGCGCCTCGGCCGGCGCCTCGGCCGGCCCTTCGACTACTGCTCCGGCCGCGGTTTCGGTCCGTAAGACGCCGGACGCCGCGCCGGGTGCAGGCGGCTCGGGCGGTGGCGAAGGTGACGGCAGCCATGAAGTGCTGTCCGGCTATCTCACCGGGCAGACAGTGAAGGAGCAACTGGCCTCCGCGGACAAGGAAGCGGCGATCCGGGAGATGGCCCAGCTTCTCGCCGGCACCGGCAAGGTCTCGGACGTCGACGAATTGGTCCGCGTCGCGCTCGCCCGCGAAGCGCAGGGCACCACCGGGCTCGGCGAAGAGATCGCGATCCCGCACGCCAAGACGGATGCCGTGACCGCGCCCGTCGTCGGCTTCGCGCGCTCCGCCGAGGGCATCGAATGGGGTGCGCTGGACGGGACGAAGGCCAGGCTGGTCTTCATGATCTCGGTGCCGGAGGCCGCTGCGGGCGACGAGCACCTGCGGATTCTGGCCCTGCTGTCACGGAAGTTGATGGACACCGGATTCCGGGAGCGGCTGCTGTCCGCGCCGGACTCGGCGGCGATCCTGCGGGTGCTCGGCGAGATCAAGTAGCGCGGTGGGGGGCGTGAGGGGCTGATCGTGTAGGCCCCTGCAGCCCGCCCTTGCGCCCCCACCCTGCGGGCGGCCCTGGGTCCGTACGGGGCGAACGCGGCGCGCGCGACGTGCGAAGGCCCCCGGACGATCCGGGGGCCTTCGCACGTACAGGTCGTGTACGGGTCCACGCACAGGTCGCATACGGACCGGCTCACCGCGCAAGCGGTGCGGAGTCTCAGCTCTCGGTCGGGCCGCCCTTGGCCGGGCCGGCTTCGCCCGGGCCGGCTTCGCCCGGACTGGCTTCATCCGGACTGGCTTCTTCCGGACTGGCTTCTTCCGGGCCGCCCGGGGTCTTGCCGGGGTTCTCGCCGGCGGCGGCGGCTGCCGCGCTGTAGATGTCCGGTTCCAGGTAGATCACCCGGGCGATCGGGACGGCCTCGCGGATACGGGCCTCGGCGGCGTTGATCGCGCTCGCTACCTCGGCGGCCGTGTCGTCGCTCTGGACCGCGATCTTCGCGGCGACCAGCAGCTCTTCCGGGCCCAGGTGCAGGGTGCGCATGTGGATGACGCGGGTGACGGTGTCGCCGTCGACGATCGCGGCGCGGATCTTCTTGACCTCGTCCACACCGCCCGCTTCGCCCAGCAGCAGCGACTTGGTCTCCGCCGCGAGGATGATCGCGATCACGATGAGCAGCACACCGATGCAGAGGGTGCCGATGCCGTCCCACACGCCGTCGCCGGTGGCCAGCGCGATGCCGACGCCGCACAGCGCCAGCACCAGGCCGACGAGCGCGCCGAGGTCCTCCAGCAGGACGACCGGCAGTTCCGGGGCCTTGGCGCGGCGGATGAACTGCGTCCAGGTCTGCTTCCCGCGGATCTCGTTCGATTCCCTGATCGCGGTCCGGAACGAGAAGCTCTCGGCGATGATCGCGAACACCAGGACGCCGACCGGCCAGTACCAGTGCTCGATGTCGTGCGGGTGCTTGATCTTCTCGTAGCCCTCGTAGATCGCGAACATGCCGCCGACCGTGAAGAGCACGATGGAGACCAGGAAGCTGTAGATGTACCGCTCCCGGCCGTAGCCAAAGGGGTGTTCCTCGGTCGCCTCGCGCTTGGCCTTCTTGCCGCCGACCAGCAGCAGCCCCTGGTTGCCCGAGTCCGCGAGCGAGTGGACGCCTTCGGCCAGCATCGAGGACGAGCCACTGAAGGCGAACGCCACGAACTTGGCTACGGCGATGGCCAGGTTGGCGCCCAGCGCCGCGACGATCGCCTTGTTTCCGCCTGATGCACTCATGAGTGCCGAGTGTCCCTTCCGTCGGCCGGGAGTCCCACTCCCGGCCGACGGTGCCGGCCGGGAGCTTTACTCCGTCTTTAGCTGAGCATTGTTGCAGCCCGGGCGACGGCTGGTGCGTCAGGCCACCACAGTGGCACGGAAGACCGTGGCGCCACCGGAGAGTTCGACCCGCTCGCCTGCCGGGACGAAGACCGATTCGCCCCTCCCGAGCAGCAGCTCGGTGCCGTCAGCGCCCGCTGCGGCGCCCGCCGCGCGGCTCGTTCCGTCGGTGCTGTGCAGCATCGCCGTGCCCGCCGTGCAGAGCAGGATCTGCGGGGTGCGGGCGTCCAGCGGGCTCGGCTCGGCGCCGACCGTCAGGACGTACCTGGACAGCCGGAATTCGTCGATCGGGGTCTCGTAGACCTCTTCGGCGGCCGGCGCGCCCGGTGTGGCGGAGTGCGGCACGGCCGGGTGCAGCACGCCCGGGTCACCGGACTCGAATCGGACGATGCGCAGCAGTTCGGGCACGTCGACGTGCTTGGGGGTCAGGCCGCAGCGCAGCACATTGTCCGAGTTCGCCATGATTTCGACGCCCAGGCCGTTGAGGTACGCGTGCGGGATGCCCGCGCCGAGGAAGAGCGCCTCGCCGGGTTGCAGCCGTACGTAGTTGAGCAGCATCGCCGCGATGACGCCGGGGTCGCCCGGGTAGCGCCGGGCGATGGAGGCGTAGGCGGCGTACGAGGGGGCGTGCGGGCCGTCGAGTGCGCCGAGGCGTTCGGCAGCGGCGGCGGCCAGCTCGACGGTCTCCGCCATGGCCGTGCGCTCGGCGGACAGGACGGCGGTGAGCACCTCGCGCAGCGCGTCCGCCTCCGGGGCCGCGTGCAGGATGTCGACGTACGGCTTGAGGGTGTCGACGTCGAGGCCGGCCAGCAGGTCGGCGGCCTCGGCCGGGGGCCGGAAGCCGCACAGGCCGTCGAAGGGCGTGAGCGCGCAGATCAGCTCGGGCTTGTGGTTGGCGTCCTTGTAGTTGCGGTGCGGCGCGTCGATGGGGACGCCGCGCGCCTCCTCGTCCGCGAAGCCCGCCTTCGCCTGCGCGAGGTCCGGGTGGACCTGGAGCGACAGCGGCGACCCGGCGGCGAGCACCTTGAGCAGGAAGGGCAGCCGCGGCCCGAAATGCCGTACGGCTTCGGGGCCCAGCTCGGCCGCCGGGTCCGCGGCGAGCACCTCGGACAGCGGCAGCGGGCCCGTCCCCCGGTCGATCCGGGACGGGGCGCCGGGGTGGGCGCCCATCCAGATCTCGGCCTGCGGTTCGCCGGTCGGCTCGTTGCCCAGCAGCTCGGGGATGGCGGTGGTGGAGCCCCAGGCGTAGGGGCGCACGGTGTTGGCGAGACGGTCCATGCGGTGGCGCTTCCTGACTGTGCGTGTGGGGCGCGGGGCGCCGGGAGGGGGCGGTGGCGCGCGAGGGGGGGGT
>NZ_JAYMZR010000162.1:0-9767 GCF_035828615.1 Streptomyces sp. H27-D2
CGGCTGCGGCTGAGCACCCGGACTCCGGTGCGGGCTCGCACGCGGGCCCGGATGCGGAGGAAGCCGGCCTCGCGGCGGCCCCGCAAGGCCGGCCTCTGACCGACCGGACGGCGGACTCCCCCGCGAGCCGGCTGCCGGACGAGGCCTCCGTACCGGAGGTACTCGCGGCCGGCGGCGCTCCCGAGGGGCTGGCCGCGAAGGCCGGCGAGGTGCTCGGGCAGCGAGCCGCCAAGGTGCTGCGGGAGGACCCGTGGCAGTTGCTCGCCGTCCCCGGAGTGCGCTTCGAGCAGGCCGACGGCTTCGCCCGCGCGCTGCTCGGGTCCGGCTGCGGCCCCGGCGACGAGCGGCGGGTCCAAGCCCTCGTCGGCCGGCTGCTGGAGCAGGCCGCCCTCGAAGGCTACACCGTGCTGGACTCCGCGGACCTGCGGGACGCCCTGGCCAAGCACGCCGTGCCGGACCCCGACGAGGCGCTGCGCGGTGTGATCGCCGACGGCCGCGTGCTGGTCTTCCAGGACCTGTTGGAGGCCCCTCCGGGCACCCGGCCCGCAGCCGATGAGGACGACGAGGCGCTGCCCGTCCGGGTGCTGCTCGGGCTGGACCGCTACGCCCTCGCCGAGGAGAGCCTCGCGGACGGTCTCGCGCGGCTGCTCAACACCTTCGAGCCGGAGGGCGGTTCCGGTACGGGCGGTGCGGACGAAGCGGCACCGGCCGCACCGGGCGCCGCCGACTGGGAGGCAGCGGCGGCAGCCGCGCCCACCCGCTCCGCCGCCGAGCTGATCCGCTCGGTCGCGGCGAGCGGCCTGGTCGCCCACTCCGGAGGCGAGGCGGCCCGCGCCGAGCCGGCCGCGCTGGTCGCGGCGGCCCGCTCGATGGGCCTGCGGGCCTGCGCCGCCACGCACAGCGACGACGGCCGCCGCCGCCTCGCCGCGGCCCTCGGCGAGACCACCCCGAGCGCGCGGGAGATCCCGCAGGCGCGGGAAGCCCGGAGCGGCCAGGAGACAGCGCGAGCCGCGGAACCGGCCGGAACGCCGGACGCGTCGGAGAACCCGCCCGGCCCGGCCGCCGTCACCGTGGCCGGGCTGCTGTCCGGGCAGGAGGGGCCGGGGCGGGACGAGGACGGCGCGCTCGCACTCGATCTGCTCGTCGTGCTGGACGCCCCGCAGCTCGACGTGGAGAGCGCGGCGATGCTCGTCGAGTCGGTGCCGGACGGCACCCGGCTGGTGCTGTCCGGTGACCCCGGCGTCCTGTGGTCCGCGGGCCCCGGGCGGGTCTTCGCCGACCTGCTGGCGGCCCGCAGCTGTCCCCAGGTGGTGTCCAGGACGCCCGACCCGGGCCCGATCGGCGAGCTGGTCTCCGGCATCGGGATCGGTGAGTTGAGCCAGGTGGAGGCGCCGGGCAAGGAAGTGGTGATCGTCCCGGTCCGCGACGCAGGTGAAGCGACGCACCGTACGGTCCAGTTGGTGGCCGACTCGGTGCCGCGCGCGATCGGCGTGTCCCCGGAGCACACCCAGGTCATCACTCCGGGCCACGGCGGCGCGGTCGGCACCCGCGCCCTCAACGCGGCCCTCAAGGAACGGCTCAACCCCGGCCCCGGCCGCTTCGGCGGCTTCGACCCCGGGGACCGGGTCGCGTACGTCCCGGCTCCCGGCCGCACCCAGCCGGGCTCGGTCGTCTCGGCCGACGCCGAGGGGCTGCACCTGGACTGCGGCGGCGTCCCCGTCGTCGTACCGCCGGACCGGGTTCCGGAGGCGGTGCGCCACGGCTGGGCCCTCACCGCGCACCAGGCGGCCGGCCTGCGCTGGCCAGCCGCGGTGGTGGTGCTCCCCGGCGACGCGGCGCAGGCCCTCACCCGCGCCTGGGTCTACACCGCCTTCAGCCGCGGCGAGCGGCATCTCTCGGTGGTGCACGGTGTGGATCAGGCGCTCGCCCACGCGGTCACCGAGATCCCGGTGAAGGAGCGCACCACCCGGCTGCGGACGCTGCTCCGTACGCAGGCCGCCGAGGCGGCGGAGGTCCTCGGGTAAGGCGGACGGACAGCGGCGGCCCGGACCGGAGGGCGTCCGAAAGGGGACGGCGCGGGCCGCACGGTGGCCCGCGCCGGAAGCCTTGCCGCTCAGCGGACCGCTCGCTCAGAAACCTTTCCGCTCAGTGGCCCGCGTCAGTGGTCCGAGCGGTCGGACTGGAGTGATCCCCGCGCGTCCGCCGGCCCGACCGCGTCCGCCGGCCCGACCGCGTCCGTCGCGTCCGTCGCGTCCTCGTCGTAGTCCGAGTCGAACTCGTCGTCCAGTTCGTCGTCGAAGACCGAGCTGACGTCGAAGCGGCAGATGACCCGGTGCGGATCGGCCTGTTCGAAGGGCGCGGACAGCCATTCCCCGGGTTCGGTCGGCTCCTCGGCCGCCGCCACCCACAGCGTGGAGTCGCCCTCTTCGAGGCCGAATTCCTTGTGCCGGGAGGCGATCTCGTCGGGCTCGTACTCACCGAAGAGCACCCCGAGGGCGGCATGGACGCTGCTGCCGACCACTCCGGCGGCGCCGCCCGCCGCCTCCGGGTCGAGCCGGGAGAATTCGCCGGGGACCGGGGCCGCGTCCGGGTCGGCGTCGGCCACCCGCTGGGCCTGTGCGAGCAGCCGCTGCGGCTCCATGACCGAGTAGTCCCGGCGGATCAGCACGCTGAGCGCGTTCGGCTCCTCCGGCCCCCGGTAGGCGGGGAGGCTGTCGCCGCTGGGGATCTCGAACGGGGTCACTTCGTCGAAGACCTCGTAAAGCACCTCGTCATACGACTCGGCGGCCGCGGCCAGCAGGTCGAAAGCGGCGTAAACGGCCGGATCGTCTTCTCCGGAACGGCGCTCGACCGCGTCGAGGTGGCGGTCCAGTGCGTCTTTGACCGCCTCGACGGCGGCGCGTACCTCGGCAGCGGACGACTGCGCAGCATCAGACATAGTGCAGACGCTATCCGCACCCGGGCACTGCACGCACAATAGATGCGATGCCGGAATACGAATTTCGTGACGTGTATGTGCCGCGGGGAGTCTCGCGCGCCGCTGCCGCCCGTCTGCTGACCGACCACGCCGAGTACGAGCACTGGGAATTGGACCGCCTGCGTCTCTACCCCGACGGCACCCGCAGAGTGCGGTTGCGCCGCCGGATCATCCGCCAGGTGCGGGCGACCTGGTGACTCCGCGCGCTCCAGCGTGACACGACCGGGTGACGCGAGAGCGGAGCGGGCCCGCTGTATCGGGCCCGCTCCGCTCAATGCTGACGCTGTTCGCTCTCAGCGCTGTGCCACGCGGGCACGGCGGTAGAGAACGGCGCCGCCGAGCAGCATCGCGGCACCCGTCGGCAGGGCCAGGCCGAGCGCACCGGCGCCGGTCTGAGCGAGCTGCTCGCTGCCCTTGGGCGGGGTGACGGTCTGCGTCTTCGGTCCCTTGACCTCGGGGCCGTGGTGGCCCGGAGTGCCCGGGTTCTCGGGCGAGCCAGGGTGGCCCGGGTGCTCGGGAGTGCCCGGGTGGCCCGGGTGCTCGGGAGTACCGGGGTGGCCCGGGTGCTCGGGAGTGCCCGGGTGGCCCGGGTGCTCGGGAGTACCGGGGTGGCCCGGGTGCTCGGGAGTACCGGGGTGGCCCGGGTGCTCGGGAGTACCGGGGTGGCCCGGGTGCTCGGGAGTACCGGGGTGGCCCGGGTGCTCCGGGTGACCGGGGTGACCCGGCTTGCCGGGCTTCGAGGGCACGTTGGCGCACTCGTTGCCCATCGCGGGGTTCAGCAGCCCGATGACCGAGACGCTGTTGCCGCACACGTTCACCGGAACGTCGACCGGCACCTGCACGTTGTTGCCGGAACCGACGCCGGGCGAGCCGTGCGTTCCGCCTTCCGCGTGCGCGCCGCTGCCGTGCGTCCCGTTGTGACCGCCGTTGTGACCGCCGCCACCGCCGTTGTGACCGCCGTTGTGGCCGCCGTTGCCGTTGTGACCACCATTGTGGCCGCCGTTGTGACCGCCGTGGCCGCCGTTGTGACCGCCGTGGCCCGTGTGTGAGACGTTGGCACAGCGGTTCCCCATCGCGGGGTTCAGCAGTCCGACGACGCTCACGGTGTTCCCGCACACGTTCACGGGGACATGCACGGGGACCTGGACCGAGTTTCCGGCCACGACGCCCGGCGAACCGACCGCGGCACCCTGGGCACCCGCGTCGGCGTGCGCGAAGCCACCGGTGCCTGCGAGCATGCCGCCCGCGGCAGCCGCGATGATCAGGCCTTTCCTTGCGACCTGTCGCATAGGTACGTTCCCTTGCCTTAATGCCTGCTGGAATGCGCACGGGCGTCTACTCGCGCGCTCAATGCCAACCGGCCCCGGAGTGCACGGGATGCACTCCGGGGCCGGTCCGGACTCACACCCTTACGGGTTGAGGCACAACGTCAGTCGTTGATGCAGGTGTTGCCGAAGGTGGGGTTCAGCAGCCCGACCAGGTTGACCGTGTTGCCGCAGATGTTCACGGGGATGTGAATGGGCACCTGGACGACGTTGCCGGAGAGGACACCCGGGGAGCCGACAGCGGCACCCTGCGCTCCCGCGTCCGCAACAGCCATGCCCGCGCCGGCGAGCACGAGACCACCGGTGATTGCCGCAGCAGCGACGATCTTCTTGATCATTATTCCTCCTCGTTGGCAATGCGATCCCAGCCGCGGACCGCACACCCTGTAACGACGCGGAGGAGGGTGAGCTACGAGCCAGTCACTTCGTTCACTCTTTCCGGCTAACTGCGCACAAACGCCCGATTGCTGAAGTTTCGTTTCAGCTCTGGTCGATAAAACGGTCGAGAACGCGCACGCCGAACTTCAGACCATCCACCGGAACTCGCTCGTCCACCCCGTGGAACATGCCGGCGAAGTCCAGCTCGGGCGGCAGCTTGAGCGGCGCGAAGCCGAAGCAGCGGATGCCGAGGTCGTCGAAGGACTTCGCGTCCGTGCCGCCGGAGAGGCAGTACGGGACGGCGCGCGCGATCGGGTCCTCGGCGCGCAGCGCGGACTGCATGGCGTCGACCAGCGATCCGTCGAAGCTCGTCTCCAGCGCCTTGTCGGCGTGCACGTCCTCGCGCTTCACACGCGGGCCCAGGATCCGGTCGAGGTCGGCGAGGAACTCCTCCTCGTGGCCGGGCAGGAAGCGGCCGTCCACGTGGGCGGTGGCCTGGCCCGGGATGACGTTGACCTTGTATCCGGCGCCGAGCATCGTCGGGGCGGCGGTGTTCTTCAGCGTCGCCCCGATGAGCTTCGCGATGCCGCCCAGCTTCGCCAGGGTCTCGTCCATGTCCTCCGGGTCGAGCGGGGTGCCGAGCGCGTCGGAGAGCTCGTCCAGGAAGGACCGCACGGTCTTGGTCACCCGGACCGGGAACTTGTGCCGGCCCAGCCGCCCGACCGCCTCGCACAACTCGGTGATGGCGTTGTCGTTGTTGGTCATCGAGCCGTGCCCGGCCGTGCCGTCCACGGTGAGCCGCATCCAGTGCATGCCCTTCTGCGCGGTCTCGACCAAGTAGAGCCGCAGGTTCTCGTTGACGGTGAAGGAGAAGCCGCCGACCTCGCCGATGGCCTCCGTCACGCCCTCGAAGAGATCCGGGTGGTTCTTCACCAGGTGCTTGGCCCCGTAGACGCCGCCGGCCTCCTCGTCGGCCAGGAAGGCGAGCACGATGTCGCGCGGCGGCTTGCGGCCGGAGCGCATCCGGTCACGGATGACCGCGAGCGTCATCGCGTCCATGTCCTTCATGTCGACCGCGCCGCGCCCCCAGACGCAGTCGTCGGCGATCTCGCCGGAGAACGGGTGGTGCGTCCAGTCGTCCGCGTTGGCCGGCACGACGTCGGTGTGGCCGTGGATGAGGAGCGCGGGGCGGGACGGGTCCTCGCCCGCGATCCGCGCCACCGTGGAGGCCCGGCCCTTGTGCGACTCGAAGATCTTCGGTTCGAGCCCCACCTCGGCGAGCTGCTCCGCCACGTATTCGGCGGCCGCGCGCTCCCCCGGGCCCGAGTGGTCGCCGTAGTTACTGGTGTCGATCCGGATCAGGTCACGACAAAGGTCGACGACCTCGTCCTCGCCAGTGACGGTGCGGGTACCTGCCGCGGTCGAATTCGACGCGCTCACGCTGCCTCCTCGTGGTTCACAGCCGCGTCACGCCCGTTCTGGGGCGCGCTCCGCGGCGGGGGTCCACTGCCATCCTCCACCTGCCGCCCTCCCGGCCCAAGGCCGCAATGCCGCGTACACGCGCTGGTCACAGACCTGCGCGCACTCTGCCGAGCGGGTGATCGACCAGCATCAGATGTTTGCTATGGTTTTCCACGTCGCAACGGCTACCGGCCAGGCGGCAGACACCTTGTCCGGGTGGCGGAATGGCAGACGCGCTAGCTTGAGGTGCTAGTGCCCTTTATCGGGCGTGGGGGTTCAAGTCCCCCTCCGGACACCACATCAGACAAAGCCCCGCGGAATCCCGTGGGGCTTTGTCCTTGTCCCGGTCCGCCGCTGCGTGCGGCGGGGCCGCCCCCAGCGCGCTGTTACCCGTACAGCTCGCGCAGCCGCACCGACAGGCAGGTGACGCAGCCCTCCAGCTTCTCGAACTCGCTGATGTCCACCGGGACCGGCGTGTAGCCGAGGTCCGCGAGGAGGTCGGCGCTCTTGGGGGCGCTCGCCGAGATCAGCAGCCGGTCGCCGCCGAGCAGCACCACGTGGGCGCCCGTCTCCTCGGGGACGGGCAGGAAGTGCGGGAAGATCGCCGGGTCGTCGACCAGCGGCGGGTAGCCGACGACGGTGCCGTCGGGCAGCGCGGTCACGGCGGACTTGAGGTGCAGCACCTTGCTGACCGGTACGGCGACCACCCGCGCCCCGAGCGGTTCGAAGGTCGCGCGCAACTGGCGCACGCCTTCCGCGTCGGTGCGCCCGCCCCGGCCGACGTACAGGGTGTCGCCGATCTTGAGTACGTCCCCGCCCTCCAGGGCGCCCGGTTCGCGGACGCGGTTGACCGAGCAGCCGAGCGCCGCGGCGGCAGCCTCGGCCGCCGCCGTCTCCGGCAGCCGGGACGGTGCGCCGGGGCGGGCGACGAGGGCCACGTTCCGGTACACCACGAGGGTGTCCTCGACGAAGACGCTGTCCGGGCAGTCGTCCGCCGCGGGGACCTCGACCGTCTCCCAGCCGTGCTCGCGCAGCGTGTTGACGTAGCCGTCCCACTGGCGCAGCGCCAGGGAGGCGTCGACGGGGGTCCGGTCGATGTGGGTGACGAGGCCCTCCGCGAGGCGGGGGCCTGGGCGGCGGACGAGTGCCTTCTTGCTCGGCATGGGGCTTCCTCTCGGTGACCGGTCGGTTCCACCCCATGCGTATCATCAGCCCGATGATTTCGAACAACACCCGCCGACGGAGCCCGGAGCGGGCCGGCGCCACGGCGACGCCCTGCGGGGTCACCGTCTGCCGGGGCTGCTGCTGCGGCGATCCGGCGAAGGTTCCCGGGGTGGACCACGCGGCCCAGCTGGTCCGGCTGCGGGCCGACCTCGACGGGGTGGCCCGGGTGCGGGCCTCGGAGTGTCTGGACGTCTGCGATCAGGCGAATGTGATGGTCATTCAGCCGTCGGCGGCGGGCCGGGCGGCCGGCGGGCGGCCCGTATGGCTGGGGCTGGTCAACGACGAGGACGCGCTCTCCGACATCACGGCCTGGGTGCGGGCCGGCGGGCCGGGGCTGGCGGAGCCGCCGGGCGTGCTGGATCTCTACGCGTTCAGCGTCTCGCGCCGGGTGGAGAAGGGCCTGACAGGCTGACGGGCCGCGGGGGCCGGCCGGAGGAGACCGGTCGGGGACCGGCTGAGGGGGCTTACGCAAGCGTCCGTCCGTACCCCCGTCCCTCCCCCCGCTCCCGCCCCCGACCCCGTGCTCGGCGGGGCGGGCGTTCCATCGCTCAGAGCCGGTCTTCCGACCGGCGTGAGCCCTCCGGTCGCCCCTCCCCCTGGCGCTGCTCCTCCTCCGTCCGCCGCTGCTCCTTCTCGTAGCGCCAGAGCGGGTGTTCGCGGCGGGCCCAGCCCGGCTCGACCGAGCCGGTGCGCATGCCGCGCCGGGCCTCCGGGTCCCCGTACGCCATCGCCACATGTCCGGCGAGCACGATCCCCATCGCGAGGGCCAGCCAGTCGTGCAGGAAGGTCGCGCTGGTGCGCCACACCAGCGGGGCGAGGTGGGTGAGCCACATCAGCAGCCCGGTGCCGGTCATCACGAGCACGGCGCCCGCGATCCAGCCCGCGTAGATTTTCTGGCCGGCGTTGAACTTCCCGGCCGGGCGCTCGCCTGGGCGGTGGTCGCGGCGCAGCGCGGCGCGCAGCCAGCGGCGGTCGTACGGGCCGAAGCGGTTGAGCCTGCCCAGGTCGCCGCGGAAGGCCCGCGAGCCGAGGCCCAGCAGGGTGGGGACGGGGATCAGCAGCCCGGACCACTCGTGGAGCATGACCATCAGGGCGCGGCGGCCGACGAGTTCGGCGAAGACCGGGAGGTAGAGGCAGGCCGCGGTGAACACGCAGACGCCGGTCAGGACGGCGGTGGTGCGGTGGATCCAGCGTTCGGCGGGGGTGAAGCGGCGGACCCGCCGTGCTGTGTCAGGTCGTCGGAGCATCGTCGCGTCCGTTCGAGCGGCCGACCCAGGCGTCGATGTCGTAGCCGCGCTCTTCCCAGTAGCCGGGCTGGACGGCGCGGGTCACGGTGATCTTGGACAGCCATTTCGCCGACTTGTAGAAGTACATGGGCGCGGCGTAGAGCCGGACCGGGCCGCCGTGCGAATGGCTGAGCGGCTTGTCGCGCATGCGCAGCGCGACCAGGACGTCGGGGCGGCGGGCCTGTCGCAGGGTGAGGCTCTCGCTGTACGTGCCGTCGAAGCAGCTGAAGCGGATCGCTTCGGCGTCGGAGCGGACGCCGGCCGCGTCGAGCAGCCGGGAGAGGCGCACCCCCTCGAAGGGGGTTTCCGGCACCCGCCAGCCGGTGACGCACTGGACGTCGCGGACCATGCGGTGCTGCGGGAGGGCGCGCAGGTCGGCGAGGCCGTAGTGGCCGGGTTTGTCGACGAGGCCGTCGACGGTGAGGCGGTAGTCGCTCTCGCCGCGGTGCGGGACGGAGGCCGCGACGGAGTAGTAGCGGAACCCACCGCCCGCCGGGAGCAGTCCGGTCAGGCCGGTGGGGTCCTTCTCCGCGGCGGCGCTGACGACGCCGTCGAGTCCGCGTTGCAGATAGGGCGCGGCCGCCAGGCCGAGGGCTCCGGTGGCGAGCATGCCGAGCACGAGCCGTCGCCCGACGGGCGCGCCCCGCCCGTCGGGGTCGGTGGTGGGGTCATTGCCGGTGTTCACCTCTTGATTCGAACACTTCGGGACGCCAGGAGCCAGGTTTGGGGGCGGAACGTCAGACTTCCGTCATCACCCGGCGGGGCGCGGGCCTCAGAGGGCCGCGCCGGGCGCGCGGGCGCAGCCTCGGGGCGCGGGTTCGCGAGGGCGCGCCAGGGGGTGCGGACGGGCCTCCGGGGCGCGGCGGTTCGTCCATGCGCCGGGGGCGCGCTCCGCGTCTAATGGCGCGTATGACTCGTACAGCTCATACGCCGCGGAACCGCACAGGGTTCGCCGGGCGGGCCGCCCGCCGTGTGCCGCCCGCCGCTTCGGCGGCTTGCGCGGCCGTCCTGCTGACGCTCCCCGGCACGGGTACCGCGGTGGCCGTGCCGCAGGCGGTGCTGCCCGCGCGGATGTCCGACACCGGGGGCGGCAGCCAGTTGATCACCGCGCGGGCA
>NZ_JAYMZR010000163.1:0-8685 GCF_035828615.1 Streptomyces sp. H27-D2
GGCGGGAGTGCGGGCAGCCGCCGATCTCCACGCGGGCTGACGCGCCGCCGCTGCCCGCGCTCGCCTCGATGCGCGGACCGCCGCCGGGCCCTGGGGGCAGGCTGACCCGTACGCCCCTGCCGTCCATCTCCACCAGCCCGCTGGGCAGCGGGCCGGGTATCCGCGCGCTCTGTCGCACGGTGGACGGCGTCGGCGCCGGTTCGCCCGGCGCGACGGCCACAGCCGCCCAGGCCGCTGCCCCCGACACCAGCGCGACCAGCGCGGCCACGATCCCCGCACGTGTCCATCGCCGTAGGGCCGACCGGGTTGCATACCATGTGTTCACGCGGCTGATCTTCCGTCACCTGTGGTGCGGGTGAGCGGATCTCCGGTGAGGTTCCCTCAATAGGCTTATTTCTGCGGCAATTTGGTGCTTGACAGGCGCAAACGGGGAAGATACCCGCGCTCGGCGGATCAACCGGGGGACCGGCGGCGGGTCGACCGCGGGACCGACCGGCGGGCTGACCGCAGGGCCGACCGCCGGTCCGGTGACCCGGGCGCGTGGTCCCGCCCGCTGGTCAACCCGCCCGCTCAGCAAGCCGGCGGCGCGCCCGTCGGGCGAGCAGGCCGCCCGTCAGGCCAGCCGCGCGCGCAGGAAATCCGTGACGGCGTCCACCGCTTCGACCGCCTCCGGCAGCAGCGGCACTCCGAACTGCCAGCAGTGGGCGATGCCCGCCCAGGTCTGGAGGGTGCAGTCGCCCCCGGCCCGGTTGACGCGGTCCGCGAACCGCGAGGCGTCGTCGGCCAGGACCTCGTCCCGGCTCGCCTGGACGAGCAGCGGCGGCATCCAGGCCAGCGCCGCGTCCCCGGCGAACAGCGGGGACGCGGTGGGCGTACGCGGATCGGCGCCCGCCAGGTAGTCGGCCGCCGCCGATGCCAGGATCTCCCGGCTGAGCAGCGGGTCGGACGCGGCGCAACGGACGTACGAGTCCGCCGAGTTGGTCAGGTCGAGCCAAGGGGACAGCAGAACGACGGCGGCCGGCCGCGGCAGCCCCGCCGCGCGCGCCCGCAGCAGCATGGCGGCGGCCAGCCCGCCGCCCGCCGAGGCCCCGAGGACCGCGAGCCGCTCGGGCGCGACGCCGCGCTCCAGCAGTTCGGTGTACGCGGCGAGCGCGTCGTCGGCGGCCGCGGGGAACGGGTGCTCGGGGGCCAACCGGTAGGCGGGCAGCAGGTTCTCGGCGTCGCAGCCCGCCGCGAGGTACGAGGCGAGGCCGCCGGAGGCGGCCGGGTCGCCGGTGCGGTAGCCGCCGCCGTGCAGATGGAGGACGGTGCACGAGGCGCTGCCCGAGGCGGGACGCACCCGGAGCGCGGGCCGGCCGCCCAACCGGGTGTCGGACAGGCCGGCGCCGGGGGCGTAGGCGATGTCGGCCATTTCTTCGGACAACCGGGGCATGGGCGGGAGTCTCCTCTGTTGTCTGGTGTCGCGGTCCGTCCATCGCGGTCCATCCGTTGTGTTACGCGAGTCTCCCGGCGTTTGCCCCCGGTCAGCCGGGAAACGCGGGTTTCGCCACTGTGCCGCTCCTGTTCCGGTCGGCCCTGCCCGGAGGGAATGTGCGGGATAGACTGAAATCGGGTGTCCTGTCCGGGGGCGGCGCGCCATGCCTGAGTGGCGACGCGTCCGTCCAGCCCGGTGGCCGGGACGGAGTACTGCTGTGGAGGCATGTCATGCCCGAGGTAACTCGCCCGTACGAGCCCGGAGTCCCCTGCTGGGTCGATCTGATGGTCCCCGACCAGCAGGCGGCCCTCGACTTCTACCGTGACCTGTTCGGCTGGCAGGGGGAGATCGGTCCTGCTGAGAACGGTGGGTACGCGGTCTGTTCGCTGAACGGCAAAGCCGTGGCGGGCATCATGACCGCGATGTCGCCGGACGACCAGCCGCCGCCCCCGCCCGCGTGGACCACGTACCTGGCGTCCGCCGACGTGGATGCCTCCGCACAGGCGATCTCGAAGCACGGCGGCGCGGTGAGGACGCCGGCGATGGACGTGCTGACCCTCGGCCGGATGGCCGTCGCCTCCGACCCCACGGGCGCGGTGTTCGGCCTGTGGCACGCCAAGGACTTCATCGGCTCGCAGCTGGTCAACGAGCCCGGCACGGTGATCTGGAGCGAGCTGGACACCTCCGACCTGGACGCCGCCACGGCGTTCTACAGCGCCCTCGGCGTCGAGACCGCCCCGATGGACGGAGCGCCCGACTACTTCGCGCTCCAGGTCGCAGGCCGGACGATCGGCGGCATGCAGGGCCTCGACAAGATGCCGGAGGGCACACCCTCGCACTGGCTGACGTACTTCTCGGTCGACGACACCGACAGCACGGTCGACGCGCTGACCCGGGCCGGCGGCTCGGTGCTGATACCGCCGTTCGACATGGTGGCGGGCCGGATGGCCGTCGTGAAGGACCCGCAGGGCGGCCTCTTCGCCGTCATCAACGCGCGCCCGCCCGAGACCGGCTGAACCGGCTGGGACGAACCGGCTGGGACGCGGACCGCGCCCCACTCGTCGCGGACGGGTGGGGCGCGGATGCGTCGGCGGGGCGGGCCGGGCGGGGGCCGCGTGCCTGGGCGTGACGGCCGGTGCGACGGCCGCTGCGGTGGGCCGGGTCAGCCCGCTGGGACCTCGCGAAATCCGGGAAATATCCGCTTTCCGGTAACTTCGTAGGTATGAAGACCGCAGCCCGTCCTCTGTCGCTTCTGTCGCACCCGTCGCGCGGACCGGTGCTCGGGTGGCTGCTCGCCCTGGTCGCCGTCGTGGCCGCCGCGCTGCTCGCGCTGTCCGCCGCGCCCGCGTCCGGCGCGCAGTCCGCCACCGGCCCGCAGGCGGTGGCCGACGCGCTGCGCAAGGGGCCGGTCTATGTCGATCCCCGGGTCTCGGGGGAGCTGTCCGCCGCCGACGCCAAGGCGCTGGCGGAGAAGATCAAGGACGCGGACAAGCCGATCTTCGTCGCCGTGCTGCCCGACACCAAGGAATTCCCGCCGGGCACTCTGCTCCAGGACGTGCGCAACAACGTCGGGATCAGCGGTCTGTACGCCGTGCATCTGGGCGACGACGGATTCAACGCCGGTGCCGATGCCCGGGTGATGCCGGGCAACGCCGTGCGGAACCTCACCGGCGCGGTCAAGCGGGCCGACAGCGGTGACACCGACGCGCTGCTCAGTGACTTCGTCGACCAGGCGAGCAAGCAGGCGAAGGGCCGGGCGCCGGATGCCTGGGCGGGCGGCTCGAACGGCGACGGGGGCGGAGCCGGTGCGGCCATCGCGCTGGGCGCGGTCGTCGTGGTCGGCGGCGGCGGGGCGTACGCCGTGCTGCGGCGCAACCGGAAGCAGCGGGCCGAGCAGGAGCAGGCCGCGCTGGAGGCCATGCGGCCCCTGGTGGACGAGGACATCACGGCCTTCGGCGAGGAGCTGGACCGGATCGGCTTCCAGCCCGCCGAGCCGTCCGCCGACGACGCCATGCGGGAGGACTACGGGCACGCCCTGGACGCCTACGACCGGGCCAAGGCGGCCATGGCGGCGGCGGGCGGACCCGAGGACGTACGGGCGGTCACCGCGGCGCTGGAGGACGGCCGCTTCTCGCTGGCGACCCTCGACGCCCGTCGCGAGGGCGCACCACTGCCGGAGCGCCGGGCGCCCTGCTTCTTCGACCCGCGTCACGGCCCTTCGGTCGCGGACGCCCGCTGGGCCCCGGAGGGCGGCGCGGAGCGGGACGTGCCGGTCTGCGCGGCGGACGCCGCCCGGATCGCGGACGGCGAGGAGCCGCTGACGCGCACGGTGCAGACCTCGCAGGGCGAGCGCCCGTACTGGAACGCGGGCCCGGCCTACGGGCCGTGGGCCGGCGGCTACTTCGGCGGCGGCATGCTGCCCGGTCTGCTGGTGGGCACCATGCTCGGCAGCGCGCTGTCCTCCCCGGGCGCCTACGCGGGGGACATGCCGGACGGCGGTGACTACACCGGCTCCGACTTCAACCCCGACGACTTCGGCGGCGGGTTCGGCGGGGACGGCGGTGGCTTCGGCGGCGGTGGTGGCGGGGGCTTCGACGGCGGCGGTGGATTCTGAGCGGCGTGTTCGCTGGGCGGCGCGGCGCGGTGAGGGGCTGAGCCTTGCCGGCTCGTAGCGACTTCGGATCGGGCCGGGCTGCGGGCGGGCCGCCGCCGGGCGATGCCGCGCCCGCCGCCGACTTGGCGCGCAGGGTCGGGCCGTCAGCCGCCCGCCGTCGCCGCCAACTGTCAGTCGTCGTCCCGGAGGGGTCCCGCGCGGGTGCCACGCGAGGCGTCGAGGCGCGTACCCGGGGCGGTCGCGCCAGAGCCCGCGGTGTCAGAGCTTGCGGTGCCCGAGGCCGCAGTGCCCGAGCCCGCAGTGCCCGAGGCCGCCGCGCCGGCGTCCGCCGCACTCGGCCCCGCACTCGACCCCGCGCCCGACACCAACAGCCGCAGTGCCGCCTCCGACGGGGAGCCGGGCGGGGCGCTGTACATCATCACCCGGTGCCCGGAGTCGTCGAGGACGTCCATCATCTCGAAGTCCAGCTCCATCGCGCCCACCAGCGGGTGGTGGAATCCCTTCTTGCCGAACGTGCAGCCGCGCACCGAGTGCCGCGACCACAGGGCGGTGAACTCCGCGCTCTTCATGGAGAGTTCGCCGATCAACTCGGCCAGCTGGGTGTCGTCGGGGTGCTGCCCCGCGATCAGCCGCAGGGACGAGACCGCGCGCCGCGCCTCCTCCTCCCAGCGCGGGTAGAGCTCATAGGTGTGCGGGTCGAGGAAGAGCATCCGTTGCAGGTTGGGGCGCTCGGCGGGGTGGTCCGGGCCGTCCGCGGCGAGGTGGCCGCCGACCAGCGCGTGGCCCGCCGGGTTCCAGCCGAGCACCTCGAAGCGCCGCCCGAGGATCACGGCGGGCACCCCGTCCATCGCGGCGATCAGCTGCCGGGTGCCGGTCCGCGCGGAGTCAGGCCGTGCGGCGGGACGGCGCTTGGCCCGCGCCGGACGGGCGAGGGCGCGCAGATGCTCATGCTCGTCCCCGGTCAGCCGCAGCGCGCTCGCCAGCGCGTCGAGCACGCCGTCCGAGGCGTTGCCGCTCTGCCCCTGCTCCAGCCGCGTGTAGTACGCGACGCTCACTCCGGCGAGCTGCGCCAGCTCCTCCCGGCGCAGCCCCGGCACGCGCCGCCGGGCCCCGTACGAGACCAGTCCGACGTCCTCGGGGCGCAACCGGGCGCGGCGGGTGCGCAGAAAGTTCCCCAGCTCCGCAGGCGTGTCCATAGGGGCCAGTCTGCCGGAGCGGCGGGCGGTCCGGGAGCGCCGAGCCTGCCCCTGTCAGGGGCAGGACGCCCGGCTCCGGCGCCGGGGGCGGCTGTACGGGAGGGCTGTATGGGCAGCCGTACGGGATGGCGGTACGAGGGGGAGCGGCGGCGGGTATTCCCAGAAAGTGAGCGACCGCTTAGTATGTGGGCAGCTCAGGACCGACCGTACCCAGATGTGTGGAGGCCGTCAGGTGAAGGCATGGCGCGTACACGAGAACGGCGAACCGCGCGAGGTGATGCGCCTCGAAGAGGTGCCGGACCCGGTGGCGGTACCGGGCAGGCTGCTGCTGCGGGTGCTCGCGGCGAACATCAACTTCCCCGACGCTCTGCTGTGCCGGGGCCAGTACCAGGTGCGGCCGCCGCTGCCCTTCACCCCCGGGGTGGAGATCTGCGGTGAGATCGTGGCGGTCGGCGAGGGCGCGCGCGGTGCGGTCGGCGACCGGGTGCTGGCTCAACCGCCGGTCCCCGACGGCGGGTTCGCCGAACTGGTCGCCGTGGACGCCGCGACCGTACGGACCGCGCCGGAGGCCCTGGACGACGCCGAGGCCGCCGCGCTGCACATCGGCTATCAGACGGGCTGGTTCGGCCTGCACCGCAGGGCGCACCTCCAGGCCGGGGAGACCCTGCTGGTGCACGCGGCCGCGGGGGGCGTCGGCAGCGCCGCCGTGCAGCTCGGCAAGGCGGCCGGGGCGACGGTGATCGGGGTGGTCGGCGGCGAGCGGAAGGCCGAGGTCGCCCGGCAGCTGGGCTGTGACCTGGTGCTCGACCGCCGTACGGACGACATCATCGCGGCCGTCAAGGAGGCCACCGGCGGCCGTGGCGCGGACGTCGTCTACGACCCGGTCGGCGGCGACGCCTACGCCAAGTCGGTCAAGTGCGTCGCCTTCGAGGGCCGGATCGTGGTCGTCGGCTTCGCGAGCGGCACGGTTCCGAGCCCGGCCCTCAATCACGCCCTTGTCAAGAACTACGCGATTCTCGGGCTGCATTGGGGTCTTTACAACACCAAGGACCCGGCAGCGGTGCAGAGTTGCCATGAGGCGCTGACCGAACTCGCGGCCAAGGGCGCCATCAAGCCCCTGATCAGCGAGCGCGTCCCGATGGCCGAAGCCGCCGCCGCCGTACAGCGGGTCGCCGACGGCATCACCACCGGCCGCGTCGTCGTCGTACCGAACGTGCGCACAAAGGAGGCTCGATGAGCCGCGGACCGACACCGGAGGCCCCCGTCGTGGACGCGGACGAGCTGCGCCGCCGTACCGCCGCGCTGCTCGCCGAGCACCCGCCGGCCGGCGCCGACCGGCTCGACTTCCTGCGCGCCCGCTTCGACGCGGGCCTCGCCTGGGTGCACTTTCCCACCGGGCTCGGCGGCCTGGACGCGCCGCGCGCGCTGCAAGCCGTCGTGGACGACGTGTTGGCCGCCGCCGACGCTCCCGACAACCAGCCCCGGCGGATCGGCATCGGCCTCGGCATGGCCGCGCCGACCGTGCTGCACTTCGGCACCGACGAGCAGAAGCGGCGCTTCCTGCGCCCGCTGTGGACCGGCGAGGAGGTGTGGTGCCAGCTGTTCAGCGAGCCGGGCGCGGGCTCCGACCTCGCCGCGCTCGCCACCCGCGCCGTCCGCGACGGTGACCACTGGGTGGTGGACGGGCAGAAGGTGTGGACGTCCGGGGCGCACCAGGCGCGCTGGGCCATCCTCATCGCCCGTACCGACCCGGACCTGCCCAAGCACCGCGGCATCAGCTACTTCGTCTGCGACATGTCCTCACCCGGCGTCGAGGTCCGGCCGCTGCGGCAGATCACCGGCGAGGCCGAGTTCAACGAGGTCTTCCTGAGCGGCGTGCGCATCCCCGACGCGGACCGGCTGGGCGAGGTCGGCGAGGGCTGGCGGGTCGCCCAGACCACGCTCATGAACGAACGCGTCGCCATCGGCGGCGCCCGCGCCCCGCGCGAGGGCGGCATGATCGGCGTCGCCGCCGAAACCTGGCGCGGCCGACCGGAGTCGCGCACCCACGACCTGCACCAGCGGCTGCTGAGCCTGTGGGTCGAGGCGGAGGTGGCCCGGCTGACCGGCGAGCGGCTCGGGCAGCAGCTCGTCAAGGGCCGCCCCGGTCCGGAGGGTTCGGGCCTCAAGCTCGCCTTCGCCCGGCTCGCCCAGGAGATCAGCGCCCTGGAGGTCGAACTGCTCGGCGAGGACGGGCTGACCTACGACGACTGGACGCTGCGCCGCCCCGAAGGCGTGGACTTCACCGGGCGCGAGGCCGGCTACCGCTATCTGCGGGCCAAGGGCAATTCCATCGAGGGCGGCACCTCCGAGGTGCTGCTCAACATCATCGCCGAACGCGTCCTGGGTCTGCCGACGGAGCCGCGGACCGACAAGGACGTCCCGTGGAAGGACCTGCCGCGATGAAGTCGACGATGGGACGGGCCCGGCAGGCCGCGGGATCAGCGGGATCAGCGGCATCAGCTGGATCAGCGAAGAATTCGACGACAGGAGAGGCCGTGCCGGGCGCACCCGATCTGCTCTACTCCGAGGCCGAGGACGATCTGCGGGCGGCCGTACGGTCCCTGCTGGCCGACCGCTGCGATCCGGCCGCCGTGCTGGCCCGCACCGAGTCGCCCGAGGGCCCGTACGACCCGGCGCTCTGGCGGTCGCTGGCCGGTGAGATGGGCGCGGCCGGTCTGCTGGTCCCCGAGAAGCTCGGCGGGCAGGGCGCGAGCGCTCGGGAGGCGGCCGTGGTGCTGGAGGAGCTGGGCCGCAGCGTCGCCCCGGTGCCCTACCTCACCAGCGCGGTGCTCGCCGTGGAGACACTGCTCGGCTGTGACACGCAGGCGGAGCCGGTCGCCGGACTGCTCGCCGCGCTGGCCCAGGGCCGTACGGTCGGCGCGCTCGCCGTACCGCTGCCGACCGCGCCCGGACCGCTTCCCGAGCCGACCGTACGGGCCGACGCCGACGGCGTGCTCGACGGCCGGGTGAGCAGCGTCGCCGACGCGGCGGCGGCCGATGTGCTGCTGGTGCCCGCCCTGCGGCCGGACGGGTCGCTGGGGCTCTACGCGATCGAGACGGCGGCCGGCGGCGTCGGCGTCGAGCCGGTCGTCCCGCTGGACCTGACCCGGCCCATCGCCGGCGTCGTCCTGCACGGCGTGCCGGGCCGCCTGCTCGCGGATTCCGGTACGGCCTCCGACGCACTCGGGCGCGGACTGCTGGCCGGGGCCGGGCTGTTGGCCTCCGAGCAGTTGGGGCTCGCGGAGTGGTGTCTGCTGGAGACGGTGCGCTACACCGGCGAGCGCCACCAATTCGGCCGCCCTGTCGGCTCGTTCCAGGCGGTCAAGCACCGTTTGGCCGCTCTCTGGCTGGAGTTGGTC
>NZ_JAYMZR010000164.1:0-8408 GCF_035828615.1 Streptomyces sp. H27-D2
AGTCCAGCAGCGAGAGGTACGAGTGGCGCGGCGCGGCCGGGTTCGCGGCCATCCGCCGCCAGGCGCGCTCGCTCACCGACACCGCGGAGACGCCCGCCGGGCCGCCCATCGCCTTCTGCGCGCCGATCACGCACAGGTCCACGCCCCACACGTCCGGCAGCAGCGGCTCGGCCGCCACCGAGGCCACCGCGTCGAGCATGAACAGCGCCCCGTGCTCCCGTACGACCTCGCCGATCGCCCCGACCGGGTTGGTGTTGCCGGTGGCGGCCTCCGCGTGCACCAGCGAGACGAACTCCGTCCCCGGGTGCTCGGCCAGCGCACGGGCGACCTGATCGGCGGTGACGGCGGTGTCGAAGGGCACGGCCAGGTCCACGACGGCGGCCCCGCAGTCGCGCAGCCAGCCGCCGAAGGTCTGCCCGTACGGGCCGGTGACGATGTTCAGCGCGGTCGATTCCCGGCGGGCCCCGCCGCGGATGCACGCCTCCAGCGGGAGCAGCGCCTCACCCTGCATGATCACGATGTCCTGCCCGGTGGCGAGCAGCCCCGCGACCCGGCGCTCGATCCCGGCGAACCGCGCGGCGGTGAGGGGGGCGAGGTCCAGCAGGGGATGCGTCACGGCGGTGCTTCTCTCACGAGGTCTTGCGGGCTGCCGGGACCGAGCGTACCCAGTGCCCCGGCAGCGTCCGCGCGCTGCCTCGGGGGCCATCGCGCGGGCCGCCGGGGCGGGAGCGGCGTACGGGCCGAGGCACCCGTGCTCCGGGCCGGGCCCGCCTCGTACAGTGCGGTGCATGAGCGATCACACGGTGCTGCACGTGAAGGGGCGGGTGCTCGTCGGGCCCGACGACGTCCGGGACGAGCTGTGGGTGATCGGCGGGCGCGTCGCCTTCGAGCGGCCGGGCGGCGTGGACGCGCGGGACGTGACCACCGTCGAGGGCTGGACGCTGCCGGGCCTGGTCGACGCGCACTCGCACGTCGGCCTGGACGCCCACGGCCCGGTCGACGCCTCGACGAGCGAGAAGCAGGCGCTGGCCGAGCGGGACGCCGGAGCGCTGCTGATCCGCGACGCCGGCTCGCCGTCCGACACCCGCTGGATCGACGACCGCGAGGACCTGCCCCGGATCATCAGGGCGGGCCGGCACATCGCCCGGACCCGCCGTTACATCCGCAACTACGCGCACGAGATCGAACCGGCCGACCTCGTCGCGTACGTCGGGCGCGAGGCGCGGCGCGGCGACGGCTGGGTCAAGCTGGTCGGCGACTGGATCGACCGGGACACCGGCGACCTCTCGGCCTGCTGGCCGCGCGGTGAGGTGGAGGCCGCCATCGCCGAGGCGCACCGGCTCGGCGCGCGGGTCACCGCGCACTGCTTCGCCGAGGACTCCCTCACCGACCTGGTCGAGGCCGGGATCGACTGCGTCGAGCACGCCACCGGACTGACCGAGGAGACCATCCCGCTCTTCGCCGCGCACGGGGTCGCGATCGTCCCCACCCTCGTCAACATCGCGACCTTCCCGAAGCTCGCGGACGGCGGCGACGCGAAGTACCCGCGCTGGTCCGCCCACATGCGCAGGCTGCACGCGCGCCGCTACGACACCGTGCGGGCCGCCTACGACGCCGGGGTGCCGGTGTACGTCGGCACCGACGCGGGCGGCTCACTGCCGCACGGCCTGGTCGCCCAGGAGGTGGCCGAGCTGGTCAAGGCCGGCCTCCCGGTGCGGGCCGCGCTGTCCGCCACCACCTGGGGCGCGCGCGACTGGCTGGGCCGCCCCGGCCTCACCGAGGGCGCCCCGGCCGACCTGGTCGTCTACGGGGCCGACCCGCGCGAGGACGTCCGGGTGCTGTCGACGCCTCGGCGGGTGGTGCTGCGCGGACGGGTGGTGGGGTGAGGGGCGGGGACTGACGGTGGGGCGGGGACTGACGGGCGGCGGTCTGACGGGGCGCGACGGTCCGCTGCTCCGGTACGTGGAACTACGTGGAATCCCGCGCGGCGGCCGGGCCGGGCTGCCGCTCCCGGCGGGCGGAGCGTGCCATCCAGGCGGCGACGAGCGCGCCCGAGACGTTGTGCCACACCGAGAAGACCGCGGCGGGCAGCGCGGCGGCCGGGCTGAAGTGCGCCCCGGCCAGCGAGGCGGCGAGGCCGGAGTTCTGCATGCCCACCTCGAAGGCCATGGCCCTGCTCGCGGGTTTGCCCAGCCGGGCGAGCTTGCCCGACGCGTAACCGAGCGCCAGCCCGAGGCCGTTGTGCAGCACCACCGCGAGGAACACCAGCGCCGCCGCGTCCTTGATGAGGGCCGCGCTGCCGGACACCACCGCGAGCACGATGACCGCGATGGTCACGGCCGAGATCCAGGGCAGGAAGCGCAGCGCCTTGTCGACGTAACGACCTGCCAGCACCCGGACCAGGAAGCCGAGGAGGACGGGCACCAGGACGGTCTTGAGGATGTCGGTGACCATGGAGCCGGCGTCCACGTCGAGGAACTGACCGGCCAGCAGCAGCGTGAGCGGCGGCGTCACCAGGGGCGCGACCAGCGTGGAGACGGTGGCGACGGACACCGACAGGGCGACGTCGCCGCGGGCCAGGTAGGTGACCACGTTGGAGGCGGTCCCGCTCGGCGCGCAGCCGACCAGGATCACTCCGGCGGCCAGCTGCGGCGGCAGGTCGAGCACGGTGGCGATCAGCCAGCCCAGCCCTGGCATGATCACGTAGTGTGCGACCAGCCCGAGGCCGACCGCCCACGGGCGTCTGGCGACCGCGGTGAAGTCCGGCAGCGTGAGCGTCAGCCCCATCGAGAACATGACGATGCCCAGCAGCCAGGGCACGGCGGGCGCCCAGCCGGTGAAGCTCGACGGCGTCAGCACGCCGACCACGCCGGCGGCGATCACCAGCAGCGGGAAGACGGTGACGGCGCGCTTGGCCGACCGGTCCGTCGCGGTGGGGGCGGGAGCCTCGGCGGGCTCGGGCTCGGGCGTGGGGGCGGGCTCGGACTCGGGTATCGCAGGGTCGGTGCTCTGCCGTGCTGACCGCGGTGATTGCTGAGAGGACACCGGCGCACTTTATGAGGCTCCGGCCGGTGGCGGGCGGCCGGGTCGGATCGTGGACGGTGGACGGTGGACGGCGGGTAGGGGACGGCGGGCGGGGGCCGGTTGGCTGAGACCCGGCGTGTGGCACGGGTGACCCATCGGGCCCCAAGTGTCGGGAGAATCGAATATGGAAACGGAAACCACCCATTGGGGTGAAGTCACGTCAGGTTGCTGACCGTTCACCCTCGGTACGTCAAACATGGCGGAGTCGAGGTCGTCGGCACCCGTGATGTCCCCCATCGGCGGGTGCCGGCGACTCCATGTCTCTTGTGGGGGTTCCACACACGTGTCCAGCACCATCAGCTCTACCTTCGGCGTGCCCGCACGCCGTTTCGCGGCCGTCCTGGTCACCAGCGCCCTGGCCGCGGGTCCCGCGGTCCTGCTCGGCGCCACGACCGCGCACGCTACGGGAGACCACGGGAAGGCCGGTGCGGTCGTCCTCCGTACCGGCCTCGATGTCTCGCTGCTCAACAAGACGATCAACGTGCCGTTGAACGCGTCGCTCAACGAGGTGCGGGCCCCGGGCGACGCGAACAAGACCGCGCTCGCCGTGGAATTGGATGGAGTCAACAAGGGCAGGCCGTTCAGTGTGCTGCGTGCCGAGGCGGCGACGGCCCGCGCCACCGCCGATGAGCACAAGGCCGAGGGGTACGCCGACCTGGTGCACGCCAAGGTACACATCCCCGGTCTGCCGCTGCTCTCGCTGGTCGAGGTCCGGCAGGTCACCTCGAAGGCCGTCTGCGAGACCGGCGAGAAGCCGCGCGCCGAGTCCCATGTGCTGGGCAGCGTCCTCGTGCTCGGCAAGAGGGTGACGCTCAGCGCCGGCGGGACGACCAGGGTGGCCGTGCCGGGCGTCGGCGAGGTGCGGATCGACCTCTCCAGGACCACGACCGGCTCGAACACGGCAGCCGCCACCGCGCTCGACCTCAAGGTCTCCGTCAACCCGCTCAAGCTCAATGTCGCCGAGGTCAACGGCCAGGTGACGCTGGCCCGTGCGACCTGCCGGACGCCGAAGGCCGCCCCGAAGCCGACGCCCCCGGCGAAAGCGGAGCCCCCCGCTCCCAAACCGCCGGCCGGCAAGGACGTGAGCACGCAGACGGTGGCCGACAAGCCGCCGAACCTCGCCGAGACCGGAGGGAATTCGGCCACGCTGTACCTCGCGGGCGGCGCGGCCCTGCTGATCGTGGTGGGCGGCGCATCGCTGGTGCTGACCCGCCGCCGCAACGCGGCGGCGCGCGAGCGCGGCTGACCGGCTCGCTGTGGCGGTCGTGGCGGTCGTGGCGGTCGTCGCGTGGCGCGGCCGATTGCCCGGCTGCGGCGCGCGACGCGGCCGAATGCACCGGCCCGACGCCATGATCGTCACGCCGGGCCGTATCAGCCGTCGGCCAGCGCCTTCGCCAGTGCCTCGGCGAACCGGTCCGTCGTGGCCCGGTCCCGGACGGCCAGGCGCAGCCAGTCGGGGCCGAGCCCGGGGAAGGTGTCGCCGCGCCGGACGGCGAAGCCCAGGCCGCGCAGCCGGGCGCGTACGCCGACGGCGTCCGGCAGCCGGACGAGGACGAACGGCCCGGCGGCCGGCTCCGCTGCCCGTACGCCCTGCGACGCGAACTCCGCGAGCCGGTCCAGGAGATGGGCCCGGTCCTCGGCGACCGTCGCGGCGGCGGCCTCGGCCTCGGCCAGCGCGGCCGGTTCACAGGTCGCCTCGGCCGCCGTGAGCGCCGGCGTCGACACCGGCCACAGCGGTTGCGCGCGCTCCAGCGCCGCGATCGTCTCCGGGCCGGCCAGTACGTAGCCGATCCGCAGCCCCGCCAGGCCCCAGGTCTTGGTGAGGCTGCGGAGCACGACGAGGCCGGGCAGATCGGTGCGCGCCGCGAGTGACTCGCGCTCACCCGGCACCGCGTCCATGAACGCCTCATCCACCACCAGGAACCGTCCGGGCCTGGCGAGCCGGGCGAGCGCCTCGGCCGGGTGCAGCACCGAGGTCGGGTTGGTGGGATTGCCGATCACCACGAGATCCGCGTCCTCCGGTACGGCGTCGGGGTCGAGCCGGAAGCCCGCCGAGGCGTCGAGCAGCACACGCTCCACCCGGTGGCCCGCGTCCCGCAGGGCCGCCTCCGGCTCGGTGAACTGCGGGTGGACCACCACCGGCCGCCCAGCCGGCAGGGCGCGCGCGAGCAGCACGAACGCCTCCGCCGCACCCGCCGTCAGCAGCACCCGGTCGGTCGGCAGCCCGTGCCGTACGGCGACCGCTTCGCGCGCGGCCCGCCCGTCCGGGTAGGCCGCGAGGCCGTCGAGCGACGCGGCGATCCGGGCCTTGAGCCAGGCCGGCGGCGTGCCGGCCCGTACGTTGACCGCGAGGTCCACCAGGCCCGCTTCGCCGCCGCGTATCTCCGCGTCCCCATGGTGCCGCAGGTCGTGCGCGGGCTCGAGCGGCTCCGGCGGCCCCGGGGGCTCAGCGCGCGGGGGCATGGTCGCTGTGGTGACGCTGGATGTGTCCCTGTCCCTGGCCCTGACCGTCGTCGCTCGCGACCACTTCCCGGTAGCGCTCCATGACCAGCTCGGCCAACTCCTCGGTGGCGCCCATGACCTCGGCGGAGAACACCTCCACCTCGGGGTGCGCGTCGGCCCAGCCCGCCGTCTGCTGCCGCACCCGGTTCGGCAGGACGCCGTTGAACAGGAAGTACGGCAGAACGACGACACGCCGCGCGCCGAGCCGCAGGCAGCGGTCGAGGCCGGAGGGCACGTCGGGCGCGGCCGGCGAGACGAACGCGGTCTCCACGCTCGCGTAGCCCCGTCCCTCCCAGAGCAGCCGCGCGGCCCTGCACACCTCGGCGTTGGCCTCCGGGTCGGTGGAACCGCCGCCGACCAGCAGGACGGTGGTCCGGGCCCGGTCGGACGGCGAGCGGCGGCCGCCCCCGAGCGCCTCGTCCAGCCGCCGCTCCAGCACGGCCAGCAGCTTCGGGTGCGGGCCGAGCGGGCGGCCGCAGGTGTATGAGACGCCTGCGTGGCGCTGCTGCTCGCGGGCCAGCGCGGCGGGGATGTCCCCCTTCGCGCGCCCGGCCGGGGCCAGCGTCATCGGGACGGCGGCGAACTCCCGCACCCCCCGCTCGACGAGGTCGGCGAGGGCGTCGCCGAGCGGTGGCGAGGACTGCCCGATGAAGCCGCCCGCGACGGGGATTTCGGGGTGGCGTCTGCCGAGCTCCCCGACGAAGGCGCGGAAGGCGTCCGCACCGCCCTCGTCACGGGTGCCATGGCCGGCGATGAGCAGCGCGGGCGGGGTGGTCACGATTTCTCCTCGGTGGGGGGAATGCGGGTTGCTGCTTGCTGTGGCGTCGGCGTTGACGCCGGTGCTGACGTCGGCGTCCGGTCCGGTGGGGCGGCTCCGGGTGCCGTGGTCGATGCTCGGGCCGGCGGCGTCTGCCACCGCTCGCCGCGCGGGCTGCGGCGGGCGACGGCGCAGGTGGCCATGGCGGCCCGGCCCTCGGGCGCGGACTTCCGCTTGGCGACGACGAGTTCACCACATTCCCCGGCGGTGAGCAGCGCGGACGCCTCAGCGACGGACGGTGTGCCGACGGCGGCGAGTGGCGCGCCGGACGGGTTCGGCACGTCGACGGCGGCCAGCGCCTCGGCCGGGTGGGTCCGCAGGGGTACGCCGAGTCGCTCGGCGGCCTCGGTCAGGCCGAGCTCGTCGGCTTTGCTGTCGACGGTCGCCAACTCGGTGACGTCGGCGGGAGATAGCCCGGACCCGGCGAGCGACTGGTCGATGAGGCCCAGGATCTCGTCGGCGGAGACACCTCGGCTCGCTCCGATTCCGACGATGAGGGATGGCGGCTGCGGCGTGACATCCCGTGCCTCCCGTGCATCCCGTTCGCTGAGCGCCGCGTGCGGGTCGGGCACCCGTGGGGCGTACGGGGTGGGGGCGGCCGGGCCAGCGGGGGCGGCCGGGTGTGGCTCGTGCGGAGGAGCGCTCGGGTTGTCGTGCGCGGGGCCGTCGTGGACGTGGGCGCGGTCCGGCTGGGCGGCGGTCGGCCGTTCGCGGGCTCCGCTCCCTGCCGGGGTGGCGGCGATCAGGCCGGTACAGCCGGTGCGGCCGGTCAAGGGTGCGCCCCTTCGGTGCCGGGGGAGGGGAGTGCGAGGCGCTTCGGCCGCGCACGCCCGCGTGAGGGGCCCGCGCGCGGGGCGGGGGCCGTCGTGAGGGGGGCGGCCGGCCCGTCCG
The DNA here is from genome assembly GCF_035828615.1 of Streptomyces sp. H27-D2. NCBI lineage: Bacteria > Bacillati > Actinomycetota > Actinomycetes > Kitasatosporales > Streptomycetaceae > Streptomyces > Streptomyces sp. H27-D2. The sequence continues at coordinate 7,295 of NZ_JAYMZR010000164.1, forward strand.
CCGGGACGGGTACCGCGTCGGCGGGCGCCGGGGCGGAGGCCGCAGCCCCGGCCGTCGCTGAGGCGTCACCGGAGCGGGCGTCGGCTGGGCGGGTGCCCCAGAGGACGAAGACCGGGTTGGTCGCCGCGAGCCGGGTCGCCTGCCCCGGCAGCGGGGTGAGCCGGGACGACTGGAGGAGGACGCCCTCGGGCACGAACCCGGCGGCTGCGAGCGCCGCTTGCACGGCGGGCACCCGGTCCAGCGCGGCGAGGGTGACGACGACGGTGCGCCGCGCCCTGCGTGCGCACGCGGTGACGATCGCGGGCAGCTCGCGGCCTCCGCCGCCGATCACCACGGCGTCCGGGTCGGGGAGCCGCGAGAGCACGGTGGGAGCCGCGCCGTGCAGCGCCTGCACCTCGACGCCGTGGGCCAGCGCGTTCGCGCGGACCCGCTCTATGCCGTCGGCGGTCTTCTCGACCGCGATGGCCGCCGCGCCCAACCGCGCGCACTCCACCGCGATCGATCCAGAACCCGCGCCGATGTCCCAGATCAGATCCCCGATCCGGGGCCCGAGCCGGGCGAGCACCAGCGCGCGCGTCTCGAACTTGGTGATGAGCGAGTCCCGGTGCGCGAACTCCTCCTCGCGCAGGGCCCATCCGCCGGGACCGGGGCGCGACCCGGCGACGCTCGGCACGACGCCGGGCCCGGCTGTCCCGTCGGGCCAGCTGCGGGCTGCGGCCTCCGCCGGGGCGAGCCACTCGACCGTCTCGCCGTCCGGGTCTCCCACCGCGGAGGCGACGACGAGCATCCGGGCGATGCCGGTACGGGCCAGCGCCGCGCCGAGCTCGGCCGGCCCCGCGCCGGGGCCGGTGAGGACGGCGGTCTTGGGGTGCGCGCGGCAGACGTTCACCGCGGTGCGGATGTCCCGGCCGTGCGCGCTCACCACCACCGCGTCGTCCCACGGCAGTCCGGCACGGGCGAAGGCCACGGCGACGGACGGCGCGGCCGGATGCACGTCCAGCACGTCCGTGCCGAACCGCTCGGCCAGCGCCCGCACGATCCCGAAGAACCCGGGATCGCCGGCCACGAGGACCACGACGCCGGCCGGCCGGCGGGCTGCGGAGGGGCGCCCCGC
>NZ_JAYMZR010000165.1:0-8328 GCF_035828615.1 Streptomyces sp. H27-D2
GCGGCGTACTGCTGCCCCCGCTGCCGCTGCCGCCGGCCGGCTCGGCCGGGCTGCTCGGGATGAGCGCAGACGGCCGGGGCGTGACCAGATGGCCGGTCGGCGAACCGGTGTCGCCGGCGGATCCGGAGGCCGCGCCGTGGGAGGAGACCGCCGTGCTGCTGGCCAGGCTGCACGCCGTGCGGCCGGACGAACTCCCCGGCCCGCTGCCGCCGATGCGCGGCCCTGCCAAGGTCGCCCGCGCGATCGCCCGGATGCGGGCTGTCGACCCCTCGGGCTCCTCCGCCGCGACGCTCGCGGTGCTGCGCGGCTGGTCGCGGCTGCCCGACTGGGTCCGATACGAGGGGGCACGGCCCGCGCTGACCGGGGTGACGGGGCTCTGCCACGGCGACCTGCACCTCGGACAGCTCGTCAGACATCCCGCGCCCGACGGCGCTTGGCTGCTCATCGACATCGACGACCTCGGCCTCGGCGATCCGGCCTGGGACTTGGCCCGGCCGGCCGCCTGGTACGCGACCGGCCTGCTCGCCCCCGAGGTGTGGACCCGCTTCCTCGACGCCTACCGCGCGGCGGGCGGCCGGGCCGTGCCCCGGGACGGCGACCCCTGGCCCCGGCTCGACGTGCCGGCCCGCGCTCTGACCGTGCAGAGCGCCGCGCTGGCGCTCGCCAGGGCCGACGCCGGGAGCAGGCCGTTGGACGAGGACGAACAGGCGCTGGTCGACGCCTGCGCCCGGATGGCTTCGCTCCCGGCCGAGTTGGCGGCAGAATCGGCATCGTAGGGTGAACACATCATCGCCGGGGGGATCTTCCGGCGGGGCCAGCAGCCGGAATTGAGGAGTTGAGCCGACCATGCAGTGTCCCAAGTGCCATGCGCCGATGCAGACGTACAACCGCAATGGCGTGCAGATCGAGCAGTGCGCCAATTGCCGGGGGATCTTTCTGGATTACGGGGAACTGGAGTCGCTGACCCGACTCGAATCACAGTGGTCGCAGCAGGGGCCGCCGCCCGCACCGCAGGCGTACCCGACCGCGCCGCCGCAGCAGCAGGGATACCCGGCGGCCGGCCCGGCCTGGGGCGCCCCGCACCAGGGACCCCATGGCCAGCATGGCCAGCACGGCCAGCACGGTCACAACAAGCACGGCCAGCGCGGCTTCGGCCGGATGCTGTTCTCCTCCTGAGGCCGCCGCCCGGCCCCGCGGGGCCGGGCGCGAGCCCGCCGGGCGATCACCGGCCGGGCGCACGGCTGAGGGCCGGAGCTTTCGCTCCGGCCCTCAGCCGATCAATGTGGACGATACTGGGATTGAACCAGTGACCTCTTCCGTGTCAGGGAAGCGCTCTCCCGCTGAGCTAATCGTCCTCGGGACTCTCGTGATACGTGCGCGATACTGGGATTGAACCAGTGACCTCTTCCGTGTCAGGGAAGCGCTCTCCCGCTGAGCTAATCGCGCGGGAAGATCCTTGCGGATCCAGTGGACGATACTGGGATTGAACCAGTGACCTCTTCCGTGTCAGGGAAGCGCTCTCCCGCTGAGCTAATCGTCCTTGGAGGTGGAGACGGGATTTGAACCCGTGTAGACGGCTTTGCAGGCCGTTGCCTCGCCTCTCGGCCACTCCACCAGCGTCGTAAGGGACGGGAATCCCTTACTTCGAGCGGACGACGAGATTCGAACTCGCGACCCTCACCTTGGCAAGGTGATGCTCTACCAACTGAGCTACGTCCGCAGGTGTCGTACTCCGGGGCGCTTGCGCGACCCGGCGACGTGTTGAACTCTAGCGGATTCCCGGGCCAGCTCAAATTCCGTTTGCGCAGCGTGCGCGGCAGGTCACCTGGCCGGGGCGTCCCCGGCGGCGCGGCCATAGACTCGCAGCCGTGCACGACCTGCCTCCGATGGCCCGCTTCGGCGGGCTCCTCGCCTCCGACCTGCGTGATGTCACCAGCGATCCCGCGGCCCTGGATTCCCGGGGCTGGTGGGCCGTGGTGGCGGACTTCGAAGGCCGGCTGACCTGCGCCCGCTTCGCGGACGTCCGCCCCGCGCCGGTGCCCGCCGCCGCGCCGGGCCGCTGGCAGGGCCCCGCGCCCGCCGCCTGGACCTCCTCCCTGGACCGCGCCGCCTACACCGCGGGCGTACGCCGCATCCGCGAGCACATCGCGGCCGGCGAGGTCTATCAGGCCAACCTCTGCCGGGTGCTCTCCGCGCCGCTGCCCGCCCCCGCGACAGCGGACGTGGACGCGCTGACGGCCCTGCTGGCGCACGGCAACCCCGCCCCCTACGCGGGCACCGTCCGGCTGCCCGCGCACGGCGTCGAGGTGGCCACCGCCTCCCCCGAGCTGTTCCTGCGCCGGACCGGACGGGACATCGAGTCCGGCCCGATCAAGGGGACGGGCCGTACGGAAGCGGATCTGCTGGAGAAGGACCACGCCGAGAACGTGATGATCGTGGACCTGGTCCGCAACGACCTGGGCCGGGTCTGCGTGCCCGGCTCGGTCACCGTCCCGGCGCTCTGCGAGGTGGAGGCGCACCCCGGACTCGTCCACCTCGTCTCCACCGTGCGCGGCGAGCTGACCGAGGGCACGGGATGGCAGCGGCTGCTGGGCGCGGCCTTCCCGCCCGGTTCGGTCACCGGCGCGCCGAAGTCCAGCGCGCTGCGCGTCATCGAAGCCCTGGAGACCGCGCCGCGCGGCCCCTACTGCGGCGGGGTCGGCTGGGTCGACGCGGACCGCGCCACCGGGGAGCTGGCGGTCGGCATCCGCACCTTCTGGATCGACCGGAGCGCCCCCGGCGGGCCCGTGCTGCGCTTCGGCACCGGCGCGGGAATCACCTGGGGATCCGATCCCGAGCGGGAATGGGACGAGACCGAGCTGAAGGCGTCCCGGTTGCTCGCGATAGCGTCGGGGGAGCAGGGGAAAGCCAACAGACCGGCGACACGAGGTGAATCACGATGAAGATCTGGCTCGACGGGGCGTTGCACGACGCCGACCGCGCGCGGGTCTCGGTGCTGGACCACGGCCTGACCGTCGGAGACGGCGTCTTCGAGACGCTCAGGAGCACCGAGGGGCAGCCCTTCGCGCTTACCCGGCACCTGAACAGGCTGACCGTCTCGGCCCGCGGCCTCGGCCTCCCGGACCCGGACCTCGACGAGGTGCGCCGGGCCTGCGCGGCGGTGCTGGACGCGAACCCCATGCCGCTCGGGCGGCTGCGGATCACCTACACCGGCGGCACCTCGCCGCTCGGCTCCGACCGCGGCGAGGCCGGGCCCACCTTGATCGTCGCGCTCGGCGGGGTGAGCCGGCGCCCGGACACCACCGCCACCGTGACCGTGCCCTGGACCCGCAACGAACGCGGCGCGCTCACCGGCCTGAAGACCACCTCGTACGCCGAGAACGTCGTCGCGCTCGCCCGAGCCCGCGAAAGCGGCGCGTCCGAGGCGCTGTTCGCCAACACCGTCGGCCGGCTCTGCGAGGGCACCGGCTCCAACGTCTTCGTCGTCCTCGACGGCGAACTCCACACCCCGCCCGTCTCCTCCGGCTGTCTCGCGGGCATCACCCGCGCACTCGCCGTCGAATGGACGGGCGCCGCGGAGACGGACCTGCCGCTGGACGTCCTCGACCGGGCCGAGGAGATCTTCCTGACCTCCACGCTGCGCGATGTGCAGAGCGTGCACCGGGTGGACGGCCGCGAACTGCCCGGTGCGCCCGGCCCGGTCACGGCCAAGGCGATGCGGATCTTCGACGAGCGCGCGGCGGCCGACGTCGACCCGTGAGCGAATCAGGGCCCCGAGCGGGATGACGTACGGGCGCGCGGCGGGTAGAACTTCAACGACGTCAGCGAACCGGGGGAGACCGACACCGTATGACCACCACTCTGCGCCCCACCAGGCCCATCGAGCACGACCGGTCCGGCGGCAAGTCCCGCCGCTATCAGGTGTGCGTCAACAGCCGCCCCGTCGGCGCCGTCGAGCTGGCCACGGACAAGCGCTTCGGCTCGTCCGTGGGGCGGATCGTACGGCTGGAGATCGACGAGCAGGACCGGCGGCGCGGCCGGGCCACCGTCGCGGCGCTCGCGGCGGAGGAGGTGCTGCGCGGCTGGGGGTGCGCCCGCGTCGAGGCGAGCATCCCGGCCGGGAGCGGCGACGCGGCGCTCGGGCTGGTGAGCGCGCTCGGCTACGCGGAACGCGGCCGGAACATGGTCAAGAGCTTGACGGAGCAGCCCGAGCTGCCCGCCGGCAGCGTCGCGCGCCCCATGAACGACGCCGAATACCCGGCCTGGCTGGCCGCCGCGCAGGCCGGCTACATCCAGGACCTCACCGCGCGAGGGGTCTCGCCGGAACAGGCCGAGGCCATCGCGGTGACCGATCACGACGCGGCGCTCCCGTACGGCCCGGCGACGCCGGACACCGCCCTGCGGGTGCTCGTGCACGAGGGCACGGATGTGGGCACCCTCTGGGTGGCGCTGAGCGCGCCGCACCAGCGCGGCGGCTTCGTCTTCGAGGTGGAGGTCGCCGCCGAGCACCGGGGTCGCGGACACGGCCGCTCGCTGATGCTGGTAGCCGAGCGGGAGTGCCTGGCGGCCGGTGAGCACACGCTCGGCCTCAACGTCTTCGCGGACAACGCTCCGGCGGTGCGGCTCTACGAGTCGCTCGGCTACCGCGTCGTCGAGCGGCATTTCTTCAAGCCGCTGCTGCCCTGAAGACCGCCGCTGCAGCCCTAAAGACGGGGGCCCTGCTCCGCGACGAGCCGGTCCACGATCGCCTCGATCCGCTCGCGCAGCCCCTGCTGGCTCTTGCCGCCGTGCAGCAGCTCGCCGCCGATCTCGTACGTCGGCGTGCCCGTCACCCCGATCGCCTTGCCCTCGGCCTGGTCCGCGTCCACGATCAGCAGGTGCCGGCCGTCGATCAGGGCGGTGTCCATCTCCTCGGCGTCCAGACCCAGCTCCGCCGCGATCTCGATGAGCAGCGGCTCGCCGCGCCGGGCGAGCTCGCCGGTGCGGGCCAGCACCGCCTCCACGTACGGCCACGCCTGCCCCTGGTCGGCCGCCTCCTCGGCGGCCTGGGCGGCGGCGTAGGCGTGCTTGTGCTTCTCCAGCGGGAAGTGCCGCAGCCGGATCTCCAGCGTGTCCGGGTAACGGGCGCGCAGCGCGCGCACATCCGTCAGCGCGGAATCGCAGTCGGGGCACTGCAGCTCGCACCACACGTCCAGGATGTGGCGGACGGGGCTGCTGGGGGCACTGGGGCTGCTAGGACTGCTGGAACCGGCATCGCTCATGGCAGCAGTCTCCCAGCCCGCGAGCCCGGCCCCGAACCGGGACCTGCGGAGGATCATTGCCCGGAGATGTCCCTGAGGCCGGGCCCGATACGTGGCCCGCGCGGCGCCCGACGGTGCAGGATGGAGAGACGGACACCCATCGTCAGGAGGACCGGATGCTGACCACGACCGTCTGTGCCGCACTGTCCGCGGCCGGCCTGGCGATCGCCCTGCTGACCGCGTACCGCAGGCGCTTCCTCGCCGCCACCCGCATCGCGGCCTTCTCGCTGCTCCCGGTCGGCCTGGCGATGGCCGGACTCATCGGCCTCGGCGGCAAGATCGGCCGCGCGGTGGGCGGTTGGTCCGCCGATCTGGTGCTGAAGCCCACCGTGTGGGCCGGGTTCGGCGTGCTCGCCGTCGCGGTCGTGCTCTACGTCGCGACCCGCTTCGCGAGCGGCCGGGGCGCGGATCGCACGGAAGAGCGCACCACTCGTACGAGTACCCGCAAGGAACGCCGCGCAGCCGCGGCCGCGCAGCGCACCGCTGTGGCCCCCAGTGCCTCCGCTCCTTCACTCGGCGCAGGTCATACGGCTGCGCGGCCCGAGCCGAAGGCCAAGGCCGCGGGCGGCAAGGAGGATTTCTCGGACATCGAAGCGATTCTCAAGAAGCACGGAATCTGACGAACTCGTCAGTTTCGAACCCGCGTTGATCGACAGCGGGCCCACCGCTGCGCCATCATCTGCGCGAGATGAACGATGAATTCGCCGTGCCCGGAGACGACTCCGGCGCCCCCGAACCGCGCGGCTGCCTTTTCGCCCTGTCGCAGCCGCCGCTGATGCTCTTCCTGACCGTGATCGGCGGTTTGATCCTCTTCGCCGCCGCGCATGATCTGTACCGCTGGTGAGGCGGCGCCGGAGCCGGGGCGGTGGTTGAGAGGGACGGTGGTCGAGCGGGTCCGCCCCGGCGGGAGCGAGGGCCGCGGCTCAGTTCGCGGCTTCCCTGCGCCGGGCCCGGTACGCGGCGACATGCAGACGGTTGCCGCAGGTGCGGCTGTCGCAGTAGCGGCGGGAACGGTTGCGGGAGAGGTCGACGAACGCGCGCCGGCAGTCCGGGGCCTCGCAGCGCCGCAGCCGCTCCCGTTCCCCGGCCACGAGCAGGAAGGCCAGCGCCATCCCGCCGTCGGCCGAGAGATGGTCGGCGACCGAGGCGCCCGGCGCGAAATAGTGCACGTGCCAGTCGTAGCCGTCGTGGTCGGTGAGCCGCGGGGTGGTGCCTGCCTCGGCGATGAGCGCGTTGAGCAGTTCGACCGCGGAGCGGGTGTCCGGGGCGGCGAAGACCCGCGCCAGCCTGCTGCGCACGGACCGTACGGCTGTCAGGTCGCGCTCGTCGAGCGCGCCGATGTCGCTGATGTCGTTGCGGACGATGAAGGCGCGGAGTGCGTCGAGATCGGCGAGGGTGTCCGGCTCGTCGCCGTCGGGCGCGGTGTTCACCAGATCCACGACGCCGTCGAGCGCGCACCGGGTGTCGTGGGTGATCAGCACAGTTCGCTCCCTGGCGGGTGAGATCGGCGGCTGCCTGTCGGCCGACTCTAGCGGGTAGCGCACACGACGACGCCGTCACCGTGGTGGCTCCGCGGTGACGGCGTCGTGGTTCGACGAATGACCTGTGCGAATGTCGGGCCCGAGCCGTCGCCCCGAGTCGGACGGCTACGAGCGGTGAGCGGGACTGTGCGGATGTTTCTGCGGTGCGTCTCAGCTCTCGCCCGGTCTCAGCTTTCGGCCAGGATGTGCGACAGCTCGGTGTCGAGATCGAAGTGACGGTGCTCGGTGCCTGGTGGCACGGCGGCGTCGGTCCGCTTGAGGAACGACTCCAGAGCCCGCGCCGGGGCTTCGAGCAGGGCCTCGCCCTCCGGGGAGCTCAGGGCGATGCAGACAACGCCCTGACCATGGCTCCGGGACGGCCAGACACGGACGTCGCCGGTGCCGGTGGGCCGGTGCAGGCCCTCAGCGAGGAGATCGCGGGCGAATACCCATTCGACCGTCTCCTCCGCTCCGGTGTGGAAGGTGGCGTGCACGGCATAGGGATCGGCCGTGTCATACCGCAGGCCCGCGGGTACAGGCAGTGAGGACTCGCTCGACACAACGAGGCGCAGGTGCAGCTCGCAGCTGACCGTGGTGTTCATAAGCGCCAGGGCCTTTCGCTCAGTGTGCGCTCGGGGATTCGCACGTCGGCGAAATCGACATGCCACCTACGGTGCCGTTGTAAACCCCTGTGAGTGTTTTGAGGTGCTTGAGGTAGCTCGTACGGCGGAATCGAGGTTTACCCCGAGGGTTCATTCCAGCGACCGACTTCGGTCGGGTAGGTTTGGCGGCATGAATGCGGAGAGTGACGGACGTCGGGGGAACGTCGACGAGGCGCCCACCGACGCCGCGACGGGGGACGGAACGACCGCTGCGAAAGGGGACGGAACCACAGCTGCCACGGGCGGCGGGAGCGCCGGCGCGCTGCCGCTGGGATCGCGTGCGCCGAGGTTCATCAAGGCCTCCCGGACCCTGCATCTGAGCTGGCAGGTCGGGGTCTTCGTGGTGGGGCTCGCGATCGTGGCGGCGGGCATCGTCATGCTGCCGCTGCCGGGCCCCGGCTGGCTGGTGATCTTCGGTGGCATCGCGGTGTGGGCGACCGAGTTCGTCTGGGCCCAACTGGTGCTGCGGTGGACCAAGCACAAGGTGACCCAGGCGACGCAGAAGGCGCTCGATCCCCGGGTGCGGCGGCGCAACGTGATCCTGATGACCATCGGGTTGGTGATCATCGCCGCGGCGGTCAGCGTGTACGTCTGGAAGTTCGGGCTGGAGATGCCGTGGAACGTCAACGAGTGATCCGGGGCGGGTCGCCGAGGCCCTCGCGAGGGCCTCGGAACTGGTCACGGGCACGCGTCGGCGTGCGGTAATGTTGGCCGTGCGCCCGGGCGATTAGCTCAGTGGGAGAGCGCTTCGTTCACACCGAAGAGGTCACTGGTTCGAAACCAGTATCGCCCACCCGGAATCGAAGGCCCGGAGGATCTCATCCTCCGGGCCTTCGATATTTCACC
>NZ_JAYMZR010000166.1:0-8269 GCF_035828615.1 Streptomyces sp. H27-D2
CGCGGCACACCGAAAGCACCCGCGCGAAACTGAAACGCCTGGTCAGCCGCGGCCTGCTCCTCGAACCCGAACCCGGCCTGTTCACCCTGCCCCGACCGACTCCCTCCACGCCACGCACCGACTCAACATGAAGCCCGACGAAGCATCACAGAACACCCTCTCAGAGCCGTTCGTTGTACAGACCCGTTCCACGCGGTCCGGCTCGGGCATGCCCAAGGTGGTGCTGACCTGGCCCACGTAGCTAGCAAGCTCGAAGTGGCCGCGAGTGACAGCCTCAGTCAGCGAATCAACTCGCGGAGCCACGCCTCACCAGCTGGGGGCACGAAGAAGTAGCCGCCACCGACTGTCAGGACGTACTGCGCCAATGCTTCGCCGGCCAACCGCTTCTGCACTGCCGCGAACCCCGTCGCCAGGTCACGCTGGAAACAGGAGAAGATCAGTCCGGTGTCGCCGTTGCCGCGGTCATAGCTGTAGCTGCGGCGCACCAGCGGCGGTGGGGAGCGGCGGTCCGGGGCAGCCATCCGAACGTGCGCGTCCAAGGGCGTCATCTTCCCGTGCGGGTCGGCGGTAAAGTTCGGTTCCTCTCCTGGCGGCGTGCCGTCGAGCCACCGCCCGCCCCTCCGGCGTCCGATGATGCGCTCCTGCTCGCCGAGCGAGTCCTGGTCCCACAGTTCCGTGGCGAACCGGATGATCCGGACGACCTGGTAGCTGCCGCCAACAGCCCAGTCGGGCTCGCTGGAGTCATCCCGCACCAGCATCCGCTGCGCGGCCTCTCGCTGGCTGGAGGGATTGCCGAACCCCTCGGTGAAGCCAAAAGGGTTCCGCGCAAGGCCCCTGCCGTCATCAGCGCGGTTCTCCGCGCGAAAGCCATCGATCTGCCACCGCATGCGCCAGTCGGACGCTTTCTGCAACACCCGCTCGGCCGCTTCCCGGACTTCGCCGGTGTCGCTTCCCGCGACCTGTACCAGCACATCCCCGTGGGAGTACTGAGGGTCCAGGACATCCCCGGCGAAGACCGGCATCGCCTTCAACTGACGCGGGCATCGCTGCGAGGGAGCCAGCAGACTGGCCCCCAGGCCGATGCCCACGCGCACACCGTTGCCTCTCGCACTGTCCAGAGCCGCCGTCAACTGGCGGAGGCTGACATGGAGTCGCGGATCGGCACGCTGCCTCAAATCGAGCGCGACGGCCCGCAAATACGCCGTCGGCAGAGCGTCCCGTAGAGGCTCCGGGAGCATCATCCCCAACTTCGGCTTCTTTTGGCGAGCTTCCGACACAGCGAGGCCTACGCCACCCGTCACAGCCAGCACAGCCGACGACGCGGCGAGGATCGAGCGCCGCTTCAATGCATTGAGCCTGTCTTGAGATGGGCCTGCGCACAGCGTCCTACGCTTCGCAAGAATCCTCCGTCGCGCGGGTCAGGGCAGCCGGAATGCGGGGGGTCAGGATCCCGGCCGTCCCCCCGGTTGTGGAGACTGCGGCCAGCGCAGCGTGATCGCTGTGTCATCTGTCGAACCGGACTGGAAATCCTGCGGCGGGGCCACCACCGTTCCCGAGAACATCTCGTACGCCCACAGATCAGTGCTGTCCGGGGCAGCGCCGGTGCCGGAGATGTCTCCGCGGAGCAGCCAGCCCGGCCCGTCGCAGCCGAGGAATCTGACCTGCATGACCTTGCGGGAGTGGTCGGGGGTCCGCACGGGCACACCCGCCCTCAGTTCCACCCCGGCAGCTCCCGCCCATTCGGCCGCGGTGCCCCCGTTGGCGTGCACTGTGGCGAGGAGTTCGCCGCGCACCGTCTCCCACGAACAGCCTTCGACCGCGTGAAAGGCCTGCAATTTGATGGCCGTCGATCCGGATACGGCCGTGACTCCCAGGAGGTCACCGCTGCCATCAGCCGCGTGGACCGGCCGGATTTCCATGCCCTCGCCAGCCGGGATCCTGATGGCCCCCAGCTCGATGGACTCGCCGCCGCGGTGAGCCTCGGTGACATCCCAGGGGCCGATGTTGACCCCCCGTGTCGCTGGGCGGAGCATGTCGCCGTAGGCGAGGAACTCGTCCGTCCCGTCCTCCGCCATGGCCAGCAGTTCGTCGATTTGCCGGTCGGACAGTGACTGCTCCTTGACGACAGCGCACAGCAGCGCCGTGACATTGTCCACGGTGACCAGCCCCCGCGCGGTCGCAGCACGTGCCGCCGCGAGGTCGCCCAGCAGCCCCGCGATGAGCAGGCGCGTCTCCTCATCCCCAAGTCCCGAGTCCCAGCCCGAGGCGAGCCGGTCGGCCGGTATCCCGTCCACCTCCATGCGCACCATGATCATCATCTTCAGTGCGATCATGAGGAGCCAGGACGGCGTCCGACGATCCCACACGCCGAATTCAGCCGATTCCGCACTGCGACGCGAAACAGCGCCGTCCCGGGCGAACTGCCGGATGATTTCCTTCGCTCTATCGCGCATAACCCCTCCACCAACGCCGGACCAGCTGTGCCCCCCTGGCGACGACTATCAATGCGGCCATGGGCCCTTCGATCATGCCCGGAGGAGCGTCCAAGCTGTGCGTCACGGGCTTCACGATCTTTCCTGAGTAGCCCGGAGCACCTGCGAGCGCAGTCTGCCGGCGTGTGGCTTCCTCCCCCACGTCAGCACGGCCCAACCGGACCTCGTCCTCATCCACACGAGTCAGCGGCCTTCTATAGCCACCGATCTCCGGATCAAAGATATCCGGCAGGTCCGAAGGACGTCGCGACCCTGTGCCACCACCGCAATTGTGGACGAGGACCGACTCGTCGCCCGCGAACACGTGGTAGGTGTGCAGGTCATCGACGGTGAGGTTGTACACCTCGGACCGCTGTGCGTGATGTCGGACCGCGGAGATCTGCGCCCATGTACCAGAGCTCGTCCGCAGCCACTGACCAGGGCTGAGTTCACCAGCTGATATCCACCGACCGAGCTCTGGAACCCAGAAGGGGTGCCCTTCAGTCGCGGTGAGAGTGCTAGCCTCTGTCCCCGTCGGACCCTCGGCGCCGAGGGTGAGGTCGACGAGTTGTTTATCCCCGTTGCCCTTGATCAAGGCAGTGACCTCACGAGGACCGCTCTCGCCCGTCTCGGGGTCGCTGGCGAGCACCTTGTCGCCGATCCGGACGTCCCGAATGGGTTTGCGGGTGCCGTCGGCCATCAGCACCGGGGTGTCAGCAGTGAAGCTGTTCGGTCTCGCACGGCACATCGCGCCGCCGGGTTTCGGGCCCGTCTTCGGGCCGAACCTGCCGAGCATGCCGCCCAGGCAGCCGATCGCCGCCGACATGCCGACCTGGCCCCAGTCGACCTTGCGGCCGGACAGGCGCTGGCCGAGCCAGTCCATCCCCCCGTCCACCAGTCCGCCGACGACGCAGCCGGCGAGCATCGGGCTGTTGCCGGATGGATCGGTATAGGTGGTGGGGGAACTGAGCGCGTATTGGTAGAGGTTGGGGCCGCCCGCGTAGCCGATCGGGTCCTGGGAGATGAAGCGGCCGGTCTGCGGGTCGTAGTAGCGGTTGCGGTAGTAGAGCAGGCCGGTGCCGTCGTCCTCACGGCCGGTGAAGGTGTACGGGTTCGACGTGGCCGCGCCGCTGCTGGTGGGCGTGCCGTTCGGGTCGTACGCGTAGCTGGTGGCGATCGTGCCGTCCGCGTCGGCGAGGCCGACGACCGAGCCGAGCGCGTCCGTGAGGTAGACCTGGGTCTTGCCGCCCTCGCTGCGGGTCAAGAACTCGTCCAGGCCGGACGTGGCGACCGTGGCCTGCGTCTCGCCGGCGCCGTTCTGCTCGGCGAGCGGGTTGGAGCCGTCGGTGAGGAACTTGCGCGTGGCGCCGTTGGCCGTCTTCGCCGAGCGGGTGCCGAGCGGGTCGTAGCCGAAGGACGCGGCCGTGCCGCCGGCCTTGGCCAGGCCGGTGAGTTGGCCGCGGGCGTTCCAGGTGTAGTCGCGCAGGCCGTCGGACTGCAGTTGGCCGTCTTGGTCGTAGGTGAAGGAGCGGCCGCCGAGGCTGGTGAGGCGGTTGTCCTTGCCGAAGGCGGCTCCGCTCTCGGCGGCCGGGAGCGCGATGTTGGCGAGTTTGCCGCTCAGGCCACTCTGCAGGCCGCGTTCGTCGCGGGTGTAGTTCAAGTCGCCGACCGGCGCCCCGGCGTGGGTGTAGTCGATGGCTTTGATCGTGCCGGTCTTGTCGTAGCCGGTGGTGCGGGTGAAGCCGCCGGGCAGCGTCGCCGTTTTCTCGCGGCCCGCTGCGTCCAGGCCGAACGTGACGGTGTTCGTGCCGGACTTGACGGAGGTCAGGATGCTCGACTTGTCGTAGCCGTAGACCGAGGTGACGCCGGCCGCGGTCATCTCCCGGCGCCGGTCGGCCGCGTCGTGGTCGTAGCCGACGGTGCCGGTCGGGCCGGTCGTCGAGCGCGGGCGGTCGTATTCGTCGTAGCTGAAGCTCTGGCTGCCCGCCTGGGTGTCTGTGATCTTCTCCAGCAGGTCGGCCTTGTCGTAGGTGTAGGTCGCCTCGGACTGGGCCTGGCCGATCTGGTTCACGCCGTACTGGGCGGACTTCGCCCGGCCCAGCAGGTCCCAGTCGGCGGTGGCCACCTGGCCGGAGCGGCTGGTCACCTTCGTGGCCCGGCCGGCCGCGTCGTATGCGAAGGCGGCTGCGGCCCCGAGCGGGTCGGTCGCCGTCTTCGGGCGGTCCGCTCGGTCGTAGGCCCACGTCGTGGCGTTCTCGCGGGCGTCGGTGAGGGTGGTGAGGTTGCCGTTGTCGTCGTAGTCGAGGGAGATCGACACGCCCAGGGGATCGGTGGTGCGCCGGGTCTGGTTCAGGGGGTCGTAGGCGAGTGTGCTGACGGCGCCGGCCTCGTCGGTGAGTGCGGAGGGGCGTCCGGCGGCGTCGGTGAACTGGGACGAGGTGCGGCCTTGCGGGTCCTTGACCGATTCCAGCTCGCCGTGGCGGTAGGTGTATTCCGTGATGGCTCCGGCCGGGTCGGTGGCCGTTTTGACCTGCCCGTCCGCGGCGTAGGTGAAGGTGCTGGCACGGCCCTCGGCGTCGGTGACCCTCTCCACGTCGCCGCCGGCGTCGTAGCTGAGCGTGGTGGCGTTGCCCAGGGCGTCGGTCGATTTGGTCGGCTGGTCGAACGGGCCGCTGTAGGTCACGGTGCCGGATCTGCGCGCCTTGGTCGTCCCGGCGAGTTCCGTGGTCGCCTCGACGTTGCCCTGAGCGTCGTAGTGCAGCTCGGTGCGGCGTCCGAACGGGTCGACGACCGCGCTGACGCGGTGGTTCGGCCCGCGCTCGTAGGTGGTCTTGCGCGCCAGGTCGGATCCGTAGGCTGCGGTGTCGGAGAGGCCGTAGCCGTCCGCGCCGAAGGTCGCACGGCGGACGGCGCCGCCCGGCTGGGTGACGTCGGCGGCGGTGATGGTGCCGGCGCTGTTCTCGGTGTAGGCGAAGGTGTACTTCGCTCCCTCGGTGAGGGTCTGTTCTGCGACCCGGCCCTTGGTGTCGAAGGTGTTGGTCAGGTAGGTGATGCCGCGGGCGTCCTTCGCGGTGGCGAGGCGGTTGGACGTGCCGTCGTAGGTGTAGGAGGCCGTCTTGCCCGCCGGATCGGTGACGGTCTCCAGACGGCCTGCGCCGTCGTAGGTGTAGGCGGTGGTGCGGCCGGTGTTGTCGCGTGCTGCGGTGACCCGGTGCTGGGCGTCGTAGGCGAGCGAGATCCACCGGCCGCCGGGCGTGGTGATGGTGGTGATGTCGCCCTTGTTGCCGTCGGCGCGGGTCAGTCGGACGGCGTTGCCGTGCCGGTCGCGGATCTCCTTGAGCGGGGCGTACTGCGGGAAGAGCCAGACGCTCCCGTCGCGGAACTTCAGGTCCCAGCCCGCGTTGCCGTTCCAGACGAGTTTGGTGCCGTGGAACCCGGAGGGGGTGCCGGCGGGCTCGAAGACCGCGTCGCTGTAGCCGGTGCCGGCGGAGGTCCGCACGTAGTGCACCGACCGTCCGCCGGGCAGGTACAGGTCGACTTCCTTGTACTGCTCCTTCGAGCGCAGGAAGGCGTTGACGGACAGGTCCCGGCCCTTGCCGAAGGCCCGGGAGCGGGTGTCCGCCTGCCAGTAGGAGCGCGTGACTTCGCCGGTGCCCAGCGGGTCGGCCACCGCCAGGTCGGTATGGGCGTCGGTGAGCATGCCGGTGCCCAGGTCGACCGGGTCGCCGGAGAGCCAGTCCAGGACGTCGTCCAGGCGCGAGTGGTCCCAGGGCAGCAGTTCGTCGAGGTTGAACATCGCACCGTGGAAGGCCCAGACGCGGGTCTTGCGGTCCGGCACGACTTGGCGGCCGTCCTTGCTGACCTGGCCGTGGCCGTAGACGTGCCAGCCCTTGCCCTTGGGGTCGTAGTCCATGAACTGCACCCGGGTGCCGGGTGCCTCGTGGGTGTAGTTGGGGTAGACGATCTGCGCGCCCTTGGGGAAGACGTAGGCGCCGCCCGGCTGGACGGTGAAGTACACCGGCACCACGCTGTTCTTCGGCAGCGGGAAGGGCGGCCGGTCGATCGGGATCGCGGTGATCCCCAATTCCCTGACCGGGCGGCCCCGCTCGTCCCGGACGACCGACCCCTTGGGGATGCGGACCTCGAGCCCGGGGATCTTCGGGGTCTTCAGCACGATGTTCTTCTTCGCCGGTGCGTCGAAGGTGACCGTGTGCCGGGTGTCCAGGGGGGTCATCCACACCGGGAAGCCCAGGGCGACGGAGGCGCGGGCCTTGGGGTGGATGCGCAGGTGGAAGACGCCGTACTGGCGTTTCTTGGTGTTCGCGGTGCGTCCGTCGACCACCAGGGTGGTCGCCTGAGCGCTGATGCCCGTCAGGAGGAACCGGCCCCGGGCGTCAGTGCGGGAGGTCTTCTTCCCGACCGTCACCCGCACGCCCGGCAGGGGCTTGCCGTTCAGCTTCAGCAGGTGTCCCGTCAGGGCGGCTTTCCCCGGCGGCGCCCGCAGCCTGGCCGGGCCCTTCGGCCCGTCCCCGCGGCGCGTCAGCCAGTCCCGGCCGGCGAGGTTGCTCTTCCCGGGCTGCCAGGCGTCCGGGCCCGACGGCACGACGCCCGCGGCCGCGGGGCTCAGGCCCGTATCCGCAGCCGGCTTGGCGGGCTCAGCCGAGCCCGCCTCGGGGCGGGCCGCGCTTCCGGTGACCTTCGCCCCCAGTTTGAACGGGCCGGTGGCCTGCGAACTCGGGTCCACCGTGATGATGTAGGTGCCGTCGGCGGGCAGTTCCGGCAGATCGGTGGAGACCGCGGTATCGCCCAGGTAGCGTTCGTCAACGAGCCATTTGCCGTCCGGGCCCGCCACCGACAGTTCCCAGTAGAACCTCGGCGCGTCCATCTGCAGCGTGAGTTTCTGCCCCTTCACCCCGGTGACGGTGTAGCGCGCGTTCTGTCCCGCGGCGGTGATCGAGGCGGCGCGTTTCGCCCCGCCGACGCTCAGCGCGCCGCCAGCGACGTCCTTGACCAACTTCCCGGTGGCCTTCCCCGTAGTCGGCGCGTCCGGCCGGATCAGGACCAGGTGCGCCCCCGCGGGCAGCGGGGCCCGCAGATCCACCTCCCCCACCGCACCGACCAGGTACGAGGCGGTCTTGTCCAGGGTGCCGTCGGGCGCCAGCAGCGCGATGTTCGACGACGCGGCCAGGGTGCTGCCGGACACGGCCACGGCCGCTCCGTCACCGGCGGCCGCGTTGACCGTGTATTGCAGCTGCTGGCCGGGACGCTTGATCTCCCCCGTCGCGGAGGGGGACGCGGTGGTGAGCGTGCCGGCTTTCACCGGCGTCGAGAGCCACAGGGTGAGCGCGCCGACGGCTGCGCTGCCCGGCTTGACCAGCAGCCCGTACGTGGCTCCCGGCGTCAGCCCGGTCAGGTACACCGCGCCGGGCGCCGAGGCGTTGAACCATCCGGGGTCGCTGAGCTTCTTGCCGGCCGCATCCGTCAACGTGATGTCCGACGACTGCGGTATCGAGTTCGCCGTGGCCGCGAACCCGAGCGACTTGGTGTCCGGCGCGGTGAACTGCGCGCGCAGCAGCTGGCCAGGCCGCAGCACCTTCAGCGGGGCCGCCGCGCCGTCCACCGGCAAGGTGGCCCGCACCTCCGCCGACAAGGTCAGTGTCAAGGCCCCCGTGCCCCGTTATCTTTTTCGTGGCCCCGCAATGGGGCTCCTGGCCCCCGGGTCCGGCATGACTATGTGCCCCCTGCCGCGCGTATGGCCTGGGGGGTGGTGTCACCGGGCCTGGGGCACCGCTTGACCG
>NZ_JAYMZR010000167.1:0-8198 GCF_035828615.1 Streptomyces sp. H27-D2
GGCTGCGGGGCGGGCTCCGGGGCAGGCTGCGGGGCGCGGTTCCCGTACGGGCTGTCGCGGGGTGCGATCGGGTGCGCCGACGGGCCCCAGCGGCGGTTCCCGCCGTGGTTCTCGCAGCGGCTCCTGTACGGACCGTCGCCGCCTGCCGGAGATGCCGTAGCTGTCACCGGCCACGCTCCCGCAGCAGGTAGTTGGGGCCGGTGACGTAGTGCTTGTTGACGTCGGCCGCGCCGGAGCGGTCCTTGGTGAGCAGGGTGCCCGCGGTGACCATCGCCTTGACCGGCAGGCGTGGCGCGTCGAAGAGGCGGGCGCGCAGCGTGGCTCCGGGTCCGTCGGGGCCCGCGCCGCGCCGGTCGTCGGCCGCGCACAGCCGGTCCACCGCCTCGCTGAGACGGTCGGTCACCAGCTGGAGCAGTCGCTCCAGGGGGGCGCGTCCGTGCCGGGCCAGGCCGAAGGCGTACGCCCCGGCGCACAGGTGGACGGTGATGGTCGTGAAGAGGTCCGCGAGCGGGCCGTCATCCGCGCCGAAGATGCGCGCGTCGTCGAACTCCGCCGGTCCAGGCACGTGTTCGCCCAGGGTCACGCGCAGCCTGCCGGTGTTGACGCGCGGCCCGTCGTTGTCCTTGAACAGCAGCCGCAGGCGGGTGCTGCCCGCCGCGTCGCGGTCGAGGACCAACGAGATGTTCTGCTGGTGCGACTCCAGCGCGATGCCGTAGCCGAACAGCGTCGTCTGCCAGTCGAACAGGAGCGTGAGGCACGCGTCGAGCAGTGCGAGCGGCTCGTCGCCGTAGAACCGTTCGGCGAGGTGGTCGATCACCAGTCCGCCCCGGGGCGCTTCGCTCAGCAGCGCGGCCATCGTCACCACCACCGCGTCGTCCAGGCCCGTCGGGTAGCGGCGCAGCAGCACGGCGAGCAGTTCATGCCCGGCGTGCGCGAAGCGGCTCTCGTCGGCGAGCAGCACGGACTCGCGGAACCGCGGCTCGCGCGCGATCACCGCCGCCGCCAGCCGTTGGCCGGCGGCTCCGTCGGTCAGGGTGCCGGGCTTGATGGTGCGGCGGTTGAGCAGCCCCAGGGTCGCGGTCGCCAGAGGCAGTTTGAGGTGCAGCGTGGGATCGCGGGTGAGCGCCACGGTCCGCATCGAGAGGGTGGGGACGACCTCCAGATACGGACGGTCGGCGAGGACGGCCCGCCCCTCCAGGCCGGTGGCGCGCAGCGCGTCGCGCAACGGGTCGCCGAGCGAGAGCGGGTGGACGGGGATGGCCAGGTGGCTGCCGTCGAGCGCGGGCAGGCCGAGGTCGCCGGGGGTCGGCCAGTACGCGGGTCGGCCGCCCGCGCCGGGGGCCGTGGCGGCGGCGTGTCCGGGGCCCGGCCCGGGGCCTGGTCCGCCACCCACCGTGAGGGCGTCCTGCGGCACGGCGATCCAGCGCAGCTCGAAGCTCGGGTGGAACTCGGGCGCGTAGGAGCGGAGTTGGTCGTCCGTGAGCCCTGCGCGACCGCGCGCGGTCGGGTAGACGGGGTGGTCGAGGCGGGCGGCGAGGGTGTCATGGGCCAGGCCGTCGGCGAGGCCGGTCCAGTCGGCGGGGTTCGCGCCGTGCCGGGCGGTGAGCAGATCGGCGACCTCGTCGCGCGAGGAGGCGTGCAGCCGCATGGTCGCGAGGGTCTGCCGGCACTCCTCGGCGAAGGCCGCGTAGCCGGCTCGGTCGACCGGGTCGGCGAGGGCGCTCAGCGCGCCGACGACCTCGTCGCAGCCGCGCAGTTCGCGGCCGTCCGACTCCCGTACGAGCAGCGGCAGCCGGGCGGCGGACTCGCACTGGAAGCCGTCGTCGGCGACCGGCAGGAGCAGCGCCTCGCCGCCCCCGGTGGCCGACGACGGCAGCGCCTCATCGCCCTCGGGAACCGGCGGCAGCAGCGTCTCGCCGCTCCCCGCCGCACGCGCGCCCCCCGCCCCCCGCGCGTCATCGGCGGCGAGGCGCAGCCAGTCGCCGTCGGGCCGCTCGATCCGGGTGCTGCGGGTGCGCAGGCCGAGGACGTCCTCGCGCAGCAGCGCGGACAGGACGCGCAGCAACAGCGCCTCCGCCTCGGTGCGGGCCGCGACGGCCGCAGGGCGTGCCGGACGGGAGAGCCGGCCGGGGGAAGCGGCGGCCAGGGCGACGGGGGCGCCCCCGGACACGGGCTCGGATACGGGCTCGGATACGGGCTCGGGGGGCTCCGGGGGAGTCGTCCGCGCCGTCACGGGGTGATCTCCCAGCTCCGGGCGGCGAGGAAGCCGGTCGCTGCGCGGTCCACGGCCTCCTGGTCGTCCCCCAGCGCGCGGAGCACGCCGAGGAAGTCGCGGTTGGTGCGGTACAACGCGTGCCGCTCGCCGACCTCGCGCAGCGGCCGGTACGTCAGCCGTACGCCGTCCACCGTCAGATCGGCGGCGGCGGGCGCGGCCGTGAGTGTCCCGGCGACGGTGGCGTACGGATAGTCGAGCCGGGCCCGGCCGTCCGTCCGCGCGCCCAGGTCCAGGGGCAGCGGTTCGCCGAGGTGGGTGCGGAGGATGTGCTCGAAGAGCGGGATGCCGAGGAGTTGGGCGAGCAGCAGATCGCACTGATCGCCTATGGCACGGTAGTTGACCTCGATGAGCCGCGCGCGGCCCTCGTGCACCACGAACTCGGTGTGGCACGCGCCGAACCCGACGTCGAGCGCGTCGAGTTGGGCGAGCACCTGAGCTGTGACGGGCTCGGGGTGGGCGGGCAGGTAGGTGAGGCGCTCCTCGATGAAGTACGGCGGCGCGGACAGCTCGGTGTGGAATCCGCCCAGCACATGGCGTATCCGGCCGTCCCCGAGCGTCTCCAGCGTGTACAGCTCGCCGGGCAGGAACTCCTCGACGACCAGCGCGGCCCCGGGCCGGCCGGCCCGCACATGCGCGCAGTGCGCGAGGAGTTCGGCGGGGCCCTCGACGCGTACGACGCCCTCGCTGGCCACCCCCTCCCGCGGCTTGACCACACACGGGTACGGCACCGGCAGCGCCAGCAGCGAGGCGGCGTCCCTGCTCGCCGGGAGCTCGGCCGACCACACCGTGTCGACGCCGGCCCGCGCGAGGTGGCGGCGCATCTCCGCCTTGTCCTTGGCGCGCAGCGCGGCCTGCCACGGCTTGCCGGGGAGCCCGAAGTACCGTGCGGCCAGGGCTGTCGCGGTCTGGAGGTGGTCACTGTTGGTGAACACCGCGTCCGGGGCGCGGTGGGTGGAGATCAGGGTGATGACGGCGTGCTGGTCGCGCACGTCGCACTCCAGGATCTCGGGCCGCGGACCGGCGCTCCCGTACGCCTTGTGGTGCGCCTCGGGCTGGTCGGTGAGCAGCGTGACGTCGAGCCCGAGCCGGGCGGCGGCCGGGAGGAAGCCCTCCGTGACCGAGTCGGTGGGGTTGAGCGCGAGCAGGTACAGCCGCATGGGCGAGGACCCCTTCCGAGCCAGGGACTACCGAGGTGGACTGCCAGGAACCGCGAGGAATTCCCGAGGTCCGGAGGGGCGTACGACGATACGCCCCGGTCTGCCGACGGCGGCGCGGGGCAGCGGCGAGGGGGGCGCGGACAGGCGGCCGGATACCGGCTTCAGCGGCCGTCGGCCGGCGGCGGCGGGGGCGGCTTCGACGGAAGCTACGGCGGCGGCTACGGCCGCGAAGCGGGCCGAGCGCCGGGGAGCGGCGGAGGGCGCGCCGAACGGGGCGAAATCGTTCCTGGACACGGGGGCTGAGCTTAGGTTAGGTATACCTAAGGTGCAACTGAGCTGTACGCGGGGTGACGTGGGCTTTCCTTGGCGTCCAGCAGCACGCACAGCCACTAAGGTAAACCTAACTTCTGGCACCCGTTTTAGTTTTAGGGAGTGTTGATGCTGCACGCCTCGGCGGACGCGGCGACCGTCTCAGCGGCGGACTGCACCGGACCACTGGCCCGGACCTACCAACGCCTGGCCCGCACTTGCGCGTCGCTGCACGTAGACGTTCTGACGGAAGGTCAACATCCCGCCGCCGAAGAGATGAGCTGGACGGCAGCCGAGGCCGGCGAGTACGGCGAGTACGGCCTCTGGACCGACGGTGCGCGACTGGCGGCCGATCCCGAGATGCTGGACTCCGCCGTCAACGCCGAGGCCGCCCGCGTCGGCGTCACGTATGACCACGTCCCGCGCGGGGACGTCGCCGCGTCCAGAGTGCTGCACCACTACCTCTGGTCCGTCGCACTGCTGATGAGCGGCCCGTGGTACCTGGAGCGCAGGGTGCCGCGAGTGCGACCGCGCGATGTGTACCTGAACCGCGTCACCGACGCGTTCGCGATCCGGCCGGGCGGCTTCGCCTGCCTCCCCGACGATCCCGCCGCCGGCCTGCCCGGCGCTCGCGTCGTCGGGCACGAGGAGGCGTTGCGCGGTGAGTTGCGGGCCGCCGTCGCCGACCACATGCGCCCGCTGCTGACCGCGATCGGGCCCCGGTTGCGCCGTGGTCCGCGCGCGCTGTGGGGCATGGCCGGCGACGACCTGGTGTCGGGGATCTGGTATCTCGGCCGCATGCTCGCAGACGAGGAACGCTCGGTACGGGCCGCGACCGAGCTGCTGCCCGAGGCCATCCCGCCGTTCCCCGGCGGCGCGGACTTCCGCCGGCTGGCGGGGCGCGACGGGGCGTCGTACCCGACGCGCACCCGGCTCGGCTGCTGCCTCTACTACACGATCCGGCCCGACGAAGCCTGCGTCACCTGCCCGCGCACGCGGGACGCGGAGCGGCTGCGCCGGCTGGAGCCCTGAGGCCGCGCCCCCGCTCTCCCGCTCTCCCGGGCCATCGCTCGCCCGCTCCCCCGCTCCCCCGTTCTCCCGTTTCGCTACCCCCCGCGCGACCCGCGTCCGGCCTCGCCTTCGGCCGCGCTCCCCGGATCAGTCCCGGTGCGGGGCGGCTCCCCCCGAGGGCGCCCCCTCCGAGGAGGTTCCCTCCGCAGTGGACCACCCCCGCTGCCCGCCGGACACCCCGGCACCACCGCTGACACCGGCCCCGCCCGTACCGCCCGGCTTCCGCGCCCCCGGCGCGTGCCCGCTCACCGGCGGTGGCTCCGGGCGCGCCGGCCGCCCCGGGCACTCCGGGCCGGTCGCCGCCCCCGTACCTTCGGCGGCCTCCGCGCTCCCGACACCCTCGGCGGCCTCTTCGTCCCCCGCGTCCTTCTCGGTCTCCGCAGCCTTCTCCGCCTCCGCGCGCTCCTCGGCCTCCTCGCGCTCCCGCTCCCGCTTCGCGTGCAGCAGCCGGGCGCGTACGTCGTCGTGCGGCAGGAACTGGGCCCAGCGCTCGGGGAATTCGGAGGGCGGTTCGACGTCGGGGCCGAGGTCCGCCTCGTCCTCCTCGTCGTCCTCCGTCGCCCAGCCGGACCCCAGCCGGTGCGGCGAGCGGCCCGCGTGGGCGTGCGCGATGAGCAGCGCGGCGGCCTCCTCGCGGGCCCGCTCGGTCTCGGCGCGGGCGGCGGCGGTGGCCACGGACGGCCAGACCCGGTCGATGGCGGCGTTGACCGCCGCGCCGACCAGCACCGCGAACGCGGACACACCGATCCACAGCAGCACCGCCACCGGCGCGGCCAGCGAGCCGTAGATCGTCGGCCCCTCGACCGTGTTCGTGAGGTAGATGCGCAGCAGGAAGCTGCCGAGGACCCACATCGTCAGGGCGACGAGTGCGCCCGGAATGTCCTCGCGCCAGGGCGAACGGACCGGCACCGACACGTGGTAGAGCGTGGTCAGGAAGGCGACCGAGAGCACGATGACGACGGGCCAGTACAGCAGCCGCACGACGTCCTCGCTCGACGGCAGCAGATGCACCATCGCGTCCGGTCCGACGACCATCAACGGCAGCACGATCGCCCCGATCAGCAGCGCGACCATGTACAGCAGGAAGGCGAGCAGCCGGGTCTTGACGATGCCCCGGTGGCCCTCGAGCCCGTACATGATGGTGATGGTCTCGACGAAGACGTTGACCGCGCGCGAGCCGGACCACAGGGCGATGGCGAAGCCGAGCGAGATGACGTCGGGGCCGCTGCCCTTGATGACGTCGTCGAGCAGCGGGCGGGCGATCTGGCTGACGCCCTTGTCGGAGAGCACCGTCCCGGAGGCGGTGAGGATGTTCTCGCGGATGTTGGAGACCGTCTCGATGTCGGTCCACGCGTCGAGGTAGCCGAGCAGCCCGATGAGGCTGAGCAGCAGCGGCGGGAGCGACAGCAGGGTGAAGAACGCGGCCTCGGCGGCCAGCCCGGTCACCCGGTATTCCATGCAGGAGTTGACTGTGTCCTTGAGGAGCAGCCAGGTCATCTTGCGCTTGGACACGTTGCGGTACAGGACCCTGGCCCTGTGGAGACGGCCCGCCGGCCGCTCAGGTGTTTCCTCGACTGCTCGCACCTACTTACCGTAGCTGGCATGGCTGCAACGACTCACACCGTGATCAATCAGGCTCCGCCGCTGGTCGGCTACGACGTCTTCGGCTCCGATCCGGCCCTCACCGAAGGCGTCGAGCGCCATGTCGCCCCCGAGCGCGCCGGGGAGGTGGCCCGCGAGCTGGGCGAGCTGGGCAGGGCCGCCGGTTCCGCCCAGGCCCAGCGCTGGGGGGAGGAGGCGAACGCGAACGAGCCGGTGCTGCGCACCCACGACCGGTACGGCAACCGGATCGACGAGGTCGACTTCCACCCGGCCTGGCACCGGCTGCTGGGGCGCGCCGTGTCCTCGGGGCTGACCGACGCCTGGTCACGCCCCGACGGCCAGCTGCGGCGCACCGCCGGCTTCCTGGTGTGGACGCAGGTCGAGGCGGGGCACGGCTGCCCGCTGTCGATGACGCACGCGGCGGTGCCCGCGCTGCGCGCCGACCCGGCGCTGGCAGCCGAGTGGGAGCCGCTGCTGACCTCGCACGTCTACGAGGCGGGGCTGCGGCCCGCGGCGGCGAAGGCGGGCGCACTGGCCGGGATGGGCATGACGGAGAAACAGGGCGGATCGGACGTACGCGCCAATACGACCCGCGCGGAGCCGCTGGCCGCCGACGGCGAGTACGTGCTGACCGGGCACAAGTGGTTCTGCTCCGCGCCCATGTCGGACGTCTTCCTGGTGCTGGCGCAAGCGCCCGGCGGCCTGACCTGCTTCCTGCTGCCCCGGGTGCTGCCGGACGGGGCGCGCAACGCCTTCGCGGTGCAGCGGCTCAAGGACAAGCTCGGCAACCGCTCCAACGCCTCCTCCGAGGTGGAGTTCGACGGGACGACGTGGGCGCGCCGGGTCGGCGAGGAGGGCCGGGGCGTGGCCACCATCATCGAGATGGTCGCGGCGACCCGGCTGGACTGCGTGACCGGATCGGCGGCGATCATGCGGCAGGCCGTGACGCAGGCGGTGCATCACGCGGCGCACCGCGAGGCCTTCGGCGGGCCGCTGATCGACAAGCCGCTGATGCGCAATGTGCTGGCCGACCTGGCGCTGGAGTCGGAGGCCGCGACGACGCTGGCGCTGCGTCTGGCGGCGGCGGCCGACTCGGACGGCGAGCAGGACCGCGCCTTCCTGCGGCTCGCGGTGCCCGCCGCCAAGTACTGGGTGACGAAGCGGTGTCCGCCGCTCGCCGCCGAGGCCCTCGAATGCCTGGGCGGCAACGGCTACGTCGAGGAGTCGGGGATGCCCCGGCTGCTGCGCGAGTCGCCGCTCAACTCCATCTGGGAGGGCTCGGGGAACGTACAGGCGCTGGACGTGCTGCGCGCCCTGCAACGCGAGCCGATGGCGCTGAACGCCTTCCTCACCGAACTCGGCACCTCCCGGGGCGCGGACCATCGGCTGGACGGCGCGATCAAGGGCCTGCTCACCGAACTCGCCGACCTGGACGGCATCGAGGCGCGCGGGCGGCGGCTCGTCGAGCGGATGGCGCTGGTCCTCCAGGGTTCGCTGCTCGTGCGGTACGCGCCCTCAGCGGTCTCGGACGCGTTCTGCGCCTCCCGGCTGGGCGGCGACTGGGGTTCCGCGTTCGGCACGCTGCCGCACACCCTCGACCTCGGCGCGATCGTGGAACGGGCGCGGGTGCGCGTCGAATAGTCGGGCGTCGAGTAGTCGGGTAGGGGCGCGGCGGCGGTTTCGCGCGCTCTGACAGCGCTGCCGGTCACCATCCGCTGAGCAGGGGGAAGCGATGCGGCAGCAGGCCGTCCACCCCCGGCGGGGGCCGCGGGTGGACGACACGG
>NZ_JAYMZR010000168.1:0-8103 GCF_035828615.1 Streptomyces sp. H27-D2
CGAACATGCCGACGAAGGCCAGCGCCAGGCCGAGCGCGCCGGCGCGTACGGCCGGCACGGCGAACAGTCGCGGATCCAGCATGGGGTGCTCGCGCCGCAGTTCGTACCGCACCCAGCCGGTCAGCAGAGCCGCGCCGAGACCGAACCCGCCGAGCACCCGCGTGCTGATCCAGCCCGCCTCGGGGCCGGACACGATGCCGGTCAGCAGGGCCAGGAATCCGGCCGTCAGCAGCGCCGCCGACAGCAAGGACACCGGGCGGTCGTGCCGCGCGGGGGCCGGTGCGAAGACGGCGACCAGCAGCAGGGCCAGCAGCGCCGGCGGGATGACGCACAGGAACAGCGCCCGCCAGGAACCGGTCTCCAGCGCCGCCCCGCCGCCGACGTTGCCGAGCACGGCCGCCAGGCCCGTCATCGACGCCCATACCGCGACCAGCCGCGGGCGGCGCTCCGGCGCGGCGTCGCCCACCAGCAGCGCCAGCGTCGTCGGCAGCACCGCCGCCGCGCCGACCCCGCTGATCATCCGGCCGGCGATCACCCCCGCGATGCCGGGCGCCAGCCCGCACAGCGCGGAGCCGGCCGTGAACAGCGCCATGCCGCCCATCAGGACGCCCTTGCGGCCGAGCCGGTCCGCTACCGCTCCGGCCGGGATGAGCAGGCAGGCGAAGAACACCACATAACCGTCGACCACCCACAGGACGGCCTCGGCCGAAGGCCGCAGGTCGCTGCGCGAGAGGGCCGGAATGGCCAGGTTGACGGCGGAGACCATGCCCACGACCAGGCTGACGCACAGGCACATCACCGCGATGGTGAGCCTGCTGGGGCCGCCGGCCTCCGCGCTGCCCTGCCGTCGTGCCGGAAGGGCGCGCCGCACGTATCGGCGTGGTGACGCGGTCCGGGTCATCGGCCGTCGCCGGCGGTGCCGCGCTCGCCCGGCCCGGCGGTACGTCCTGGTGCGCCGGGCCCGGTCTCGCGTCCCGGTTCGGCCGGCGCGGCGTCGCGTCCCAACTCGGCCCGGAACGCCAGCCGGTCGCCCCGGATGCGCAGGAACTCCAGGTCCACGGGCCGGCCGTCGGGCAGCCTGACCAGCCGTTCGACGGTGAACACCGCGGCGCCCACCGGGATTTCCAGCAGGGCGCTGGTGGGCGCGTCCGCGTTGAGGGCCTGGACGGACAGGCTCGCCGAGCCGAGCCGTCCGCCGATGGACTCTTCGATCAGACTGAACAGGTCGCGGCCGGCCAGGTCCGACTTGAGCAGCGGGATGCCGATGTCCGCGGCCAGGTACGTCAGGTCCAAGGACAGCGGGACACCGCCGAGGGTGCGCAGCCGCTCGATGTACACCACGCTTTCGCCGTCCGGGACGCGCAGTTTGCGCGCCACCTCTCCCGGGGGCCGTACGACGTCCGCGACCCGGACCTGATTGCTGACCCGGCCGTGCGCCTCCAGCGTCTCGGCCAGCCCGGACAGCCGCTCCAACGTGTGCTCATAGGCGCGGTGCCTGATCACCGTGCCCACGCCAGGCCGGCGCTCGACCGCCCCTTCGTCGGACAGCACGCCCAGCGCTTCGCGGATGGTGTTGCGCGAGACGCCGAAGTCGGCGATCAGGGTGCGTTCGTCCGGGAGCATGCCCGAGGGGAACGCGCCGGACGCGACCTGACGGCGCAGCACCTCGGTGACCTGCCGCGCGCGGTCCGCACGGGACCGGCGACCGCGGACCGGCGCGCCTGCGCCCGGCCGCGCCGAAGCGGAATCGGGCGAACCGGAATCGGACGAGGCGGGACCGGGCGAGGCGGAATCGGACGAGGCGGAATCGGACGAGGCGGAATCGGACGAGGCGGGACCGGACGAAGCGGAATCGGACGAGGCGGGACCAGACGAAGCGGAATCGGACGAGGCGGGACCAGACGGGGCAGGCCGGGAAGGGAGGTCTTGCTCGTCGGATGACGCGGTCATGGGATCTCTCCGCAACACAGCTCGGGTCACGCCGTACGGTGCGGTTCAGCGCCCGCCCACGCTAGGGCGCTCGCGTTTCCAGCACGTTACGCCACCTGCCCTGACCTGCGACAACGCCGTGACGTGCGGTGGAGCGGGCCGCGTGGCGACTTACGCCACCCGGGAGGCGTCCCTGCTGCCTGTGGCGTGGAGGGCAGGGTCGACGGCCGCGTGCATCGGTTGTGACTCTCGTATGTCGGAAGTCTTGTTCCAAATCCATGGCTCCTTTATGGTCGGCCCGCCTGGCTCGGCCGATCTTCTCGGCCGTGGGTCCCCGGCGAGCAAGTGGAGGCAGCGCGTTGGCATCTGAAGCACGTCATGAGCGGTCCGCGGACGACGCATTCCGCGAAGGCGGCCCGGTCCCGTCCGAGCGGGAGGCCGGAACCGGTCCCCGGGACGTTCCCCCGCCGCAGAGCCGGGCCCGGGACACGGCCGGGGGCGAGCAGCACGCGGAGGCGGGCGGTGCCGACCGCGGCGGCGTCGGCCGTCGGCGGTTCCTGGTCGGCGCTGGGCTGACCGGTGCGAGCAGCCTCATCGGGGCGGCCTCGGCGACGACGGCCCACGCACAGCCGCGCCGCCCGGACTCCCTGAGCCCCGATCAGTTCGGCAAGGGCAAGGGCAAGGGCAAGGCCGGGACCAAGGGCGGGGGCAAGCTGCTGCTCCTGCCGGAGACGCTGCTGCTGCCCGAAGGGCCCGTACGCGACCATGCCGTGCTGGTGGTGGACGGCGTGTTCCGGGACATCGGCCCGGCCCGCCGGATCACCGCGGCCCATCGTGATCAGACCCCGGTGCGGCTGGACGGCCATCTGCTCATGCCGGGCTTCGTCGACGCGCACCACCACCTCACGCAGAGCTTCGGCAAGGCCCAGGCGTTCGGCCAGCCCTCGGAGATCTTCAAGGCGGTCTGGGAGCCGCTGGAACACGCGCTGGACGAGGACAGCGCCTACCTCGCGGCGAAACTGGCCGCGCTGGAATCCTTGCGCGGCGGCTTCACCACCGTCGCCGACGCCGGCACCCGGGCCCCCGTCGACGTCGCGGCGCTGGCCAGGGCGGCCCAGGAAGCCGGCATCCGGTGCGTACTGGGCAAGGTGGTCTCCGACGGCAAGGGCGGCGAAGAGCACCTCGCGCGCTGGGACGGCTCCCGGCTCATCCACCCCTCACTGGCCATCCCCGTCCCGGAGAACGCCACCGACGAGGTGCTCAAGCGGACGGCGGACCTGTGCGCCGAAGCGGGCGCGGTCTTCCAGATCCACGTCAACGAACACCTCGCCGCCGTCGAGCGCTCGTTGAAGAGCCTCGGCCGGCGCCCGGTGGAACACCTGCACCACATCGGCGCGCTCGGCCCGCAGACGCTCGGCGCGCACGCCACCCTGCTCACCCCCGGCGAGACGCGGCTGCTGGCCGATTCAGGCGCGGCCGTCAGCTACAACCCGGTGGCCAGCGCGTGGAAGGGCAACGCGGTCGCGCACGCCACCCTGTGGGCCGCGATGGGCGTGCGTTTCGGAACCGGCACCGACGGCACCCGCGGCGACGGCTTCCGGCTGGTCGACGCCGCGGAGACGGCGCAGCGCCTCGCCTTCGGCATGCAGACCGGTGACTCCGTCTGCGGCGCGGGGCGGATGTGGCTGGAGCACGCGACCTCCGGCAGCGCCGACGCGCTCGGCCTCGGCAAGGTCACCGGTGAGATCGCGGTCGGGAAGGCGGCGGACTTCCTCGTCGTGGACCTCCGGGTACCCGAGCTCACGCCCTCCTGGGACCTTCAGTGGGAACTGGTCCGGCTGGCCAACCGGGATCAGATCACCGCGGTGGTCGTCGACGGCCGCCTGCGGCTGTGGAAGGGCTGGCCGCTGGACTGGGACGGCCCCGCGCTGGTGGAGCGCGCGGCCGAGGTGGGACGCGAGGTGGTCCGCCGAGCGGACCTGCAGCGCGTGGACCCGGTGCCACCCAAGTCCGGACGGCGGAGTTGAGATGAGTCGAGGCGAGCTATCGGTCTGCTCGGGGTACGGGCGCACGAACCCGTGCGCGGGCGCGGTGGCAGCGCCTCGATGCCGTCCGTGCGGTCTGCGCCGCCCATGACATCCAGGTAATGCGGCCGACAGCGTTGCCCTCGCGCGGCGTCCTCGTTGGGCTTCACATGATGATCAAGCGCAGCGCAGCCGCCGTAGTCCTGACCGGCCTCGCCCTCGCCGCCCTGGCGCCGACCGCCCAGGCGGGGGAGAACGCCTCCGCCCTCGCTCCGGGCGGGGGCCCCCGACTCGCAGCCTTCCTGGGGCACGCCGGTGCCAAGGCCGGCGCCGCCGGCGTCGACCACCTCGGCCCCGACAGCCCGGCCGGCCGGCTCGCCGCCGACGCGGACGCCGCGGGCCTGAAGGTGTCCCCGGACGAGACGGCCGGCGTGGTGACCCACGGCACGGGTCGCCTCGTCGGCAAGGAGTACGTCAGCTTCCGTGAGCAGTAAGGCGGCTAGGCGGTCGCCGGGCCCGCCGCTTTCGGGGGCCCGGCCGTGCGGGCCTGTCTCGACCTTCCCGGGAGACTCCTGAGGGTCTTGCGAACGAGATGCCGTGCGAGGTAGGCAATACTCTCTCCATGGCATCGCGCGTTACAGGAGTGGTCGGCAGGGCGCGTGGTGAAGCGGTTTTGATCCGGCGTGCGACCCTCCGGGATGCCAGGCGGCTCACCAGACTCATCCAGCTCTCCAGTGCCTATGAAGGCCCGTACGCCCCGATGATCGCCGGATACCGGGTGGGCCCCGACTACATCGAGACCCACCAGGTCTTCGTGGCCGTCGACGACGACAGTCGGGTGCTCGGCTTCTACTCCCTCGTTCTCGCTCCGCCGGAGCTCGACCTGATGTTCGTCGCCGACGACGCGCAGGGGCTCGGCATCGGCCGCCGCCTCATCGATCACATGACGAGCCAGGCGCGCGATGCCGGGCTCGACGGTGTGCGGGTGGTCTCACATCCGCCCGCCGAGGGCTTTTACCGCAGCGTGGGCGCCAGACGCATTGGAACCGAAGCCGCTAATCCGCCCGCCGTTATGTGGGACCG
Organism: Streptomyces sp. H27-D2; assembly: GCF_035828615.1. Lineage (NCBI taxonomy): Bacteria > Bacillati > Actinomycetota > Actinomycetes > Kitasatosporales > Streptomycetaceae > Streptomyces > Streptomyces sp. H27-D2. The sequence goes on from NZ_JAYMZR010000168.1 coordinate 5,037, forward strand.
TCCCGAAATGGTCATCCCGATCGCCTGACCGAGGTCATCCGGCCGTGGAATTCACTGGTCGTCCTCACGGCGCGGCACCCGATCTTCCGGACCTCTCGGCGGGTCACTGTCGGTGCGGAAACCGCTGGCGTATTCAATGGGTGCGACCGTCATTTCCACCCCCATACTCGTCCGGGTGGGCGATAGCGGGGGCAAACGGGCTCAATGCCATGTTCCGTCTTCTCCGTGCCTTCCCGTACGTCGACAGGACGACGTGAGTTCCGGCCGCACGACACCGCCGAATCCCCGACGCGGCAAGACGCCACGAGGCCGTGGCAGCTCCGCCACCGACCGCATGCTCCGCACTCTTCTGCGCAGTCGCAAGAAGTCACTGAACATAGAGGACGTCACCGTCACCGATCGGCCGCGGGTGCGGCTCGCCGTCTCGGCGGCGGCGCTGGGCAACACCATGGAGTGGTTCGACTTCGGCGTCTACGCCTATATGGCGTCCACCCTCGGACAGGTGTTCTTCCCGTCCAGCTCGCCGGGCGCTCAAGTTGTCTCGACGTTCGCCACCTTCTCCGCCGCGTTCCTCGTCCGGCCGCTCGGCGGCCTGGTCTTCGGGCCGCTCGGCGACCGCATCGGGCGGCAGAAGGTGCTCGCGGTCACCATGATCATGATGGCGGCGAGCACCTTCGCCGTCGGATTCCTGCCCAGCTACGCGTCCATCGGTTTCGCCGCGCCCCTGCTGCTGCTCCTGTGCCGGCTGGTCCAAGGGTTCTCCACCGGAGGTGAGTACGCCGGCGCCACCACCTATATCGCCGAGTACGCCCCGGACAAGCGGCGCGGATTCCTGGGCAGTTGGCTCGACTTCGGCACCTTCGTCGGCTACGCGCTCGGCTCGGGCCTGGTCACCGTCCTCACCACCGTCCTCGGCCAGGACGGGCTGGTGGAGTGGGGGTGGCGGATCCCCTTCCTGGTCGCCGGGCCGCTCGGGCTGATCGGTCTCTACATGCGGCTCCGGCTGGAGGAGACGCCGGCCTTCCAGAAGCAGACCGAGGACGCCGACCGGGAGGCGGAAGCGCTGCTGGCCGCGGGCGCCGAGCCGGACCCGGTCGAGGAGGCCCGGCAGTCGGGCCGGGGGCGGATGAAAGGAGATCTTCACCCGGCACTGGCACGCGATGCTCATCTGCATGGGCCTGGTCCTGCTCTACAACGTCACCAACTACATGGTGACTTCGTATCTGCCGACCTATATGACCGAGACGCTCGGTCAGGATGCGACAGTTTCTCAGCTGCTGGTGCTCGCCACCATGATCATGGTGGCGCTGACCATCACCACCGTCGGCCGGTCCTCGGACCGCTGGGGGCGCAGGCCGCTGTTCATGGCAGGCAGCATCGCCCTCATCCTGCTGGCGGTGCCCGCGTTCCTGCTGATCCGCGAGGGCGGCATCCTGCTCCCGGCCATCGGCTGTGTGATCCTCGGCCTGCTGCTCGTCTCCTTCGCGGGCACCGCCGCCGCGACGCTGCCCGCGCTCTTCCCCACCCGGCTGCGCTACGGAGCCCTGTCGCTCTCCTTCAACCTCTCGGTGTCGCTGTTCGGCGGCACCACGCCGCTCGTCGTATCGGCGCTGGTGGAGATGACGGACAACGACCTGGTCCCGGCCTACTACTTGATGGCGGCCGGAGCGATCGGCGTCGTCTCCGCCTACTTCCTGCATGAGACGGCCGGAAAGCCGCTGCGCGGTTCCGGGCCGATGGTGGAGACCGCGGAACAGGCCAGGGTGCTGGTCGCCGACAGCCGCACCGAGGCCGGGCGCGGGGCGCGGGGCGCGGGACGTCTGGATCCGGCTGCGGCACCCCTGGGCGCGGCACGGCGGAAGCGGCGGCGACAAGAGCGGCGACAAGGGGGACGGCGGACGCGGCTGAGCGGCCTGCGGTCCTACCGAGGACTTCCGGTTCCGCTCGCGGCGATTCTGCTGACAGCATGCCGAGGTTCCCAAGGCCCTGGTCGGCGGGCAGAGTCGGCGGCATGAAGCTGCTGATACTGGGTGGAACGGAATTCGTGGGCCGCGCCATAGCGGAGGACGCGTTGGCACGCGGCTGGCAGGTGACCGTCTTCCACCGCGGACACCACGAACCGCCGCCGGGCGCCGTCGCGCTGCGAGGGGACCGCTCGGCCGCCGACGGCGGTCTCGCGGCGCTCGCCGCGGGGGAGTGGGACATCGTCGTCGACACCTGGTCGGGCGCGCCGTCGGCGGTACAGGACGCGGCCCGGCTGCTCGCCGGGCGGGCCGGACACTACGTCTACGTGTCCAGCCGCTCCGTGTACGAATACCCCGCCCCGGCCGGGCTCTCCGAGAGCGGCCCGCTGGTGGAGGCCTCCCCCGACGACGGCGGCGAGGTCGAGTACGCGCGGGCCAAGCGGGGAGGGGAACTGGCGGCGACCGAGGCGTTCGGCGAGCGGGCGCTGCTGGCGCGGGCAGGGCTGATCATCGGGCCCGGGGAGAACATCGGCCGGCTGCCGTGGTGGCTGCTGCGGATGGCGCGCGGCGGCCAGGTGCTGGCTCCCGGACCGCGCGACCTGGATTTGCAGTACGTCGACGCGCGCGACCTCGCCGCCTGGGTCCTGAGCGCCGCCGAACGAGGGCTCGGCGGCGCCTACAACGTCGTCAGCCGGCCGGGTCACACCACGATGGGCGAGCTGCTGGAGACGTGCGCGCGGGTCACCGGCGCCGACGTCGAACTCCGCTGGACCGATCCGGAGACGATCCTCGCGGCCGGCATCGAACCCTGGAGCGACCTGCCGATCTGGCTGCCGCCGGGCGAGTCGCACGACACCCTGCACCGCGGCGACGTGACCAAGGCGCAGGCCGCGGGGCTGCGCTGCCGCGGTATCGCGGAGACCGTGGCGGACACCTGGAGCTGGCTCCAGAGCCTGGACGGAGCGCCGCCCCAGCGGCCCGACCGCCCCGCGGTCGGGCTGGACCCGGAGACGGAGGCGAAGGCGCTGCGGGGGTGAGGGCCTTCCGGGGCGGGCGACTCCCGCTTGCGGCCCACTGATTCCGGCTCATCGCCTCGGTCCCGC
>NZ_JAYMZR010000169.1:0-7980 GCF_035828615.1 Streptomyces sp. H27-D2
GGCGTTGACTTTTGGCACGCTGTTGAGTTCTCAAGGAACAAACGCTTCCTTCAACCCTGTTTCACCAGGCTCTCCGGGCGCTCACTCGGTCTTGCGTTGCAAACTCTACCAGACTCATTTCCAGTCCAGCGCCTCCAAAAAATCAGAGACAGTCGGTCTGAATTTGCTTCCAGCGGCCGCTTGCGGGGCCTTGTTTCGCGCCTTCCGGCGTGATCACTACTTTAGCGGATTCCCCCGGCGACTCATAATCGAGCCAATCAATTCGAATTCCGGCATGCGAAAATCGAACCCGTTGGGGAGTCGTAGTAGTGGTTGGACGCCTTCGGGTTGCTGTCGGATCGACCTTTGGGGTCGTGCCCACAGCGCTGCCCGTCCCAAGCGCTCGGACTACGTTAGGCGTTCGCCTCGGCAGAGTCAAGTACCGCTCGCGCTGCGCTTGCGCGGTGCGTGGGAGCGGTAGGGGCTGACCGTCGGATCGCCCTCGATCCAGAAGCGCCAGGGGTGGGTCGCGCCCTCGCCGGACACGCCCGTTCGCGGCCCGCTCGACACCTGCGCCGCGGTGACGGGGCGGCCGGCCAGGATTCGGAGCGGGGCTCCCTCGCCGGCGCAGACATCGGCGCCGTACAGGTCGAAGTCAACGTCGAGGGCGGTGGCCAGCCGGGCCGGGCCCTGGGCCAGCTCGCGTTCCTTGCGCGCCTTCGGTCGGCGTTCGCGGGCCCGCTCCAGGCCGTGGGTGACCTCGGCGCCGCGCAGCAGCACACCGCTCGCGCGGCCTTCCGGGCCGCACACCAGGTTGAGGCAGTGCCACATGCCGTAGGTGAAGTAGACATACGCATGACCCGGCGGTCCGAACATGGCCGCGTTGCGGGCCGTCTTGCCCCGGTAGGCGTGCGAGCCCGGGTCGGCTTCGCCGTCGTACGCCTCGACCTCCGTCAGGCGCACCTCCACCGAACCGTCGGATGTGGTGCGCACGAGGGTGCGGCCGAGCAGTTCCGGCGCCACCGTCAGCACGGGGCGGTCGAAGAACTCCCGGGTGAGCGGCATACGGTCAGCTCCGGCGATCATGCGGTCCGAGCGTAGTGCAGTCGATGCGCACGGCGGCTGGTCAGAGCGCATCCGGTTTGCCAGGGTGAGTGCCGCGGAACCGCCTGCCGTTGTTTCGCGTTCGTATGGATCAAGCGATGTACAGGCGCTGCCTGGGGAGGAACAACATGGGATTCAAGAAGCTGCTCGCGAGTCTGGGTGCCGGGGGCGCGTCGGTCGAGACGGTGCTGACCGAGGAGAACGTCGTACCCGGTGGTGTGGTTCAGGGCGAGGTGCGGATCCAGGGTGGTTCCGTCGTGCAGCAGATCGAGGGGCTGTCGGTCGGTCTGCAGGCGCGGGTCGAGGTGGAGAGCGGCGACAACGAGTTCAAGCAGGACATCGAGTTCCACAAGCAGCAGCTGGGCGGCGCGTTCGCGGTGCAGCCGGGCGGCGTGCACTCGGTGCCGTTCGGGCTGGAGGTCCCGTGGGAGACGCCGATCACCACGTTCCTCGGTCGCCACCTCACCGGCATGAACGTCGGGGTCAAGACGGAGCTGCAGATCGCGCGGGCGGTGGACTCGGGTGACCTCGATCCCGTGAGCGTGCACCCGCTGCCCGCCCAGCAGGCGATCCTCGACGCCTTCGGGAACCTCGGTTTCCGGTTCAAGAGCGCGGACCTGGAGCGCGGTCACATCCGCGGCACCCGGCAGAAGCTGCCGTTCTACCAGGAGATCGAGTTCCTGGCCCCGCAGCAGTACCGCGGGCTCAACCAGGTCGAATTGACCTTCGTCGCGGACGACCGTGAGATGGACGTCATCCTGGAGATGGACAAGAAGCCGGGCCTCTTCACCGAGGGCAGCGACTCGTTCCGTTCCTTCACGGTCGGCCTCCAGTCGTTCCAGGAGACCGACTGGTCGGCCTACCTGAACCAGTGGCTGGCCGAGGTCGGCGGCAAGCGCAGCTGGCTCTAGCCCGGTCTGTCAGGAGCCGCGGCCTGTCAGACCGCGGCTCCAACCTGGCCCGGAAGGGCTCCGTACACGATGCAGGAGGTGTCGAAGTGTCCGAGCTGAATCAGCGGCCGCTCCCCCATGATTTCCACCCGCCGGTGCCGTCGTTCACCGTGGTGAGCGATGACGTGATCCCCGGCGAGGCGCTCAGGGGCGCGCAGCTCCACGGCGAGGGCAACACCTCTCCGCAGCTGCGCTGGGAAGGCTTCCCCGAGGGGACGCGGAGCTTCGCCGTGTCCTGCTTCGATCCGGACGCGCCCACCGGCAGCGGTTTCTGGCACTGGTCGCTCTTCGACATCCCGGCATCCGTCACCGATCTGCCCGCCGGTGCGGGCACCGGGGACATGAAGGGTCTGCCCGACGGCGCCGTGCAGGTGCGCAACGACTTCGGGACCCGGGACTTCGGCGGCGCGGCGCCGCCGCCCGGGGACGGCCCGCACCGCTATGTGTTCACGGTCTACGCGGTGGACGTGCCGAAGCTGGGGCCGGACGCGGACGCCTCGCCGGCCGCGATCGGCTTCAACCTGCGCTTCCACACGCTGGGACGGGCGCAGTTGATCGCCGAGCACGAGGTGCCCGCGGAGGGCTGAGCTCCGGGGGGGGGGGGTCCGCCACGCCCGGAAAATCCGTTGCGCCCCGGCGCCCCGAATCGCACAGTGGTGTATGGCCGACGACGCGCATTGAGTCGTCGGGCAGTCGGCACCGCAGTGGCGGGGGCGGCGGGGCGCTCTGCGTCGGCCGCCCGTCGGAGTCCGGATCGCACCGGGCGCCCGCGCCGGCTGCCGCACGCTCCGGGTTCCCTGTTCCACACGGGGGAAGGGGCCCGGAGCGTCCCTCCGACCCCTCCGTCACTGATCTTCACAGCGTGTCGATCAGCTGTCCGGCCTGCCGTCACCTTCTGTTCAGGACGTTCAGGACACTGTTGAGGGCACTGTTCAGCGGACGGAAATTGCGTTGTCGCGCGGGTTCCGGCCCCGGCAGAGTGGGACCACTTCGCCCGTGGGGCGGGGATGGATCTGCGAGGTGGGCTCAATGCGCGAGACGCTGGTACTCAACGCGAGCTTCGAGCCGCTGTCGACGGTGACGCTGCGGCGTGCGGTGGTGCTCGTACTTCAGGACAAGGCCGTCGTCGAGCAGGCCCATCCCGGTCTTCGGATCCGGGCCTCGGCGGTGGAACTGCCGGTGCCGCAAGTGATCAGGCTCTGCCGGTACGTACGGGTGCCGTTCCGAAGACAGGCGCCGTGGTCGCGGCGCGGTGTGCTGGTCAGGGACCGGCACCGGTGCGCGTACTGCGGCCGGCGGGCGACGACGGTGGACCACCTGCTGCCGAGGTCGCGCGGCGGGGCGGACAGTTGGCTGAACACGGTCGCGGCCTGCTCCGAGGACAACGGCCGCAAGGCGGACCGCACGCCGGAACAGGCCGGCATGCGGCTGATCAGCGGGCCGTTCGAGCCGACCCCGTCGCAGACGCTGCTGCTCGCGCTCGGGGTGTCGGGCCGGGAGCGGCTGCCGGACTGGCTGCCGGTGACGGCCTGAGCGCTTCGCCGCTTCGCGGTGAACCGTCGCAGGTCGGCGAGAACGATCGCAGGCCGGTGTGCATGCTCGTGGGCCGTCGTCCGGCTGCTCGTCAGGTGAGCAGTTGGACGATGGCGACGACGCCGACCGCGACGATGACCCCGCGCATCACGGTGGGCGGCAGCTTGCGGCCGACCTTGGCGCCGAGCTGGCCGCCGAGAGCCGAGCCGACCGCGATCAGGAGTACGGCGATCCAGTCGAAGTCGGCGACGAAGAGGAAGAAGATCGCGGCGACGCCGTTGACGACGGTGGCGAGGACGTTCTTGACGGCGTTGATCCGCTGGAGGCTCTCGTTGAGCAGCAGCCCCATCAGCGAGAGGTAGAGAACGCCCTGGGCTGCCCCGAAGTAGCCGCCGTAGACGCTGGCCGCCGCCATTCCGACCAGCAGCGCGATGCCCCCGTCGGGGTCGTCCGTGCTGGTGCCGTTGCGCTCCCGGCGGCGTTGGAGGGCGCGGGAGAGGCGCGGTTGCAGGACGACGAGGACCAGGGCCAGCCCGACGAGGACGGGGACGATCGCGTCGAAGGCGTCGGACGGCAGGGCGAGCAGCAGGATCGCGCCGATGAGGCCGCCGATGACGGCGCAGACGCCCAGCCGCAGGATTCGCTCGCGCTGGCCGGCCAGCTCGTGCCGGTAGCCGATCGCGCCGCTGATCGAACCGGGGACCAGGCCGAGGGTGTTGGAGACGTTCGCGGTGATCGGCGGCAGTCCGATGGCCAGCAGTACCGGGAAGGTGATCAGCGTCCCGGAGCCGACGATGGCGTTGATCGTGCCCGCGCCGATGCCCGCCGCGAAGACGGCCAGGGCCTCCCAGATGCTCACGATGCCCCTCTCGGTGATCGGTGCTTGCCGCACTGATCATGCCGGAGGGGCGTACGCGTCAGTCGATCGGGGGCTGTTCGCGGCGCGGGGCCGACGGGGCCTTGCCCCGGTTGCCACCGCCCATCGCGCCGAAGTCGCCGACGGCGCCGCTGAGTCCCTTGAGCGCGTCGCCGATCTCGCTCGGCACGATCCAGAGCTTGTTGGCGTCGCCTTCGGCGATCTTCGGCAACATCTGGAGGTACTGGTAGGCGAGCAGCTTCTCGTCCGCGTCGCCCGCGTGGATGGACTCGAAGACGGTGCGGATCGCCTGGGCTTCGCCCTCGGCGCGCAGCGCGGCGGCCTTGGCGTCACCTTCGGCGCGCAGGATCGAGGACTGCTTCTCACCTTCGGCGGTGAGGATCTGCGACTGCCGGATGCCCTCCGCGGTGAGGATCGCGGCGCGCTTGTCGCGGTCGGCGCGCATCTGCTTCTCCATCGAGTCCTGGATGGAGGTGGGCGGCTCGATGGCCTTGAGTTCGACGCGGTTGACGCGGATGCCCCACTTGCCGGTGGCCTCGTCGAGGACGCCGCGGAGCGCCGCGTTGATCTCCTCGCGGGAGGTGAGGGTCCGCTCCAGGTCCATGCCGCCGATGATGTTGCGGAGCGTGGTGACGGTGAGTTGCTCGATCGCCTGGATGTAGCTGGCGACCTCGTAGGTCGCGGCCCGCGCGTCGGTCACCTGGTAATAGATGACCGTGTCGATGTTCACGACCAGGTTGTCCTGGGTGATGACGGGCTGCGGCGGGAACGGCACGACCTGCTCGCGCAGGTCGATGCGGTTGCGGATCGAGTCGATGAACGGCACGACGATGTTCAGACCCGCGTTGAGGGTGCGGGTGTAGCGGCCGAAGCGCTCCACGATGGCGGCGCTGGCCTGCGGGATCACCTGCACCGTCTTCATGAGCGCGATGAAGACCAGCACCACCAGGATGATCAGGACGATGATGACCGGTTCCACAGCGGCTCCCCGTACACATTGTTTTCAGATGATCGAGTCTGTCAGATCCGCGGCCTGACGCGCAGCGGGTTCAGGCCACATGACGACTCACATGACGACGGCCGTCGCGCCGTCGATCTCGACGACGTCGACCTGCTGTCCCGCTTCATAGATCCGGTCGGTGTCGAGGGAGCGCGCGGACCAGACCTCGCCGGCGAGTTTGATCCGGCCGTCCCGTCCGTCCACCCGTTCCAGGACGAGGGCTTGACGGCCCCGCAGGGCGTCCACGCCGCTCGCCAGCCGGGGGCGGTCGGTGCGGTGCCTGGCCGCGATCGGGCGTACCACCGCGATCAGCGCGACCGAGACGGTCGCGAAGACCACGACCTGCGCCACGGTGCCGCCGCCCATACCGGCGGTCACGGCGCCCGCGACCGCGCCGGCCGAGAGCATCCCGAATTCGGGCATCGCGGTCAGTACGAGCGGAATACCCAGCCCCACGGCGGCGATCAGCCACCACACCCATGCGTCCACGTGTTCATGGTAGGCACGTGAGGCTGATCGGCGACAGGGACAGATCGACCGGGCCTTGCCCGCCGCGGCACCGAAAGCGCCGGTAACAGCGGTATGGCTGGTGACGCCCGGTCAGGAGAGCGGCAGTCCGGTCGCGGTCCAGCGGTCGCCCCGGTTCTCCACGACGAGCGGGAGGCCGAAGCAGCGCGAGAGATTGCGCGAGGTCAGTTCGAGCTCGATGGGACCGGCGGCGAGCAGCCGGCCCTGGCGGATCATGAGGACGTGGGTGAAGCCCGGCGCGATCTCCTCGACATGGTGCGTGACCATGATCATCGACGGGGCGTACGGGTCGCGGGCCAGTCGGCCGAGGCGGCGTACGAGGTCCTCGCGGCCACCGAGGTCGAGGCCGGCGGCCGGCTCGTCGAGCAGCAGCAGTTCGGGGTCGGTCATCATCGCGCGGGCGATCAGGGTCCGCTTGCGCTCGCCCTCGGAGAGGGTGCCGAACTTCCGGTCGAGGTAGTCGGTCATGCCGAGCCGGTCCAGGAAGGCGCGGGCGCGTTCCTCGTCGACGGCCTCGTAGCTCTCCTGCCAGTGCGCGGTCATGCCGTAAGCGGCGGTGAGCACGGTCTCCAGGACGGTCTGCCGGCGCGGCAGCTTGTCAGCCATGGCGATGCCGGCCATACCGATGCGCGGGCGCAGGTCGAACACGTCGACGCCGCCGAGCTTCTCACCGAGGATCTGAACGGTGCCGCTGGACGGGAAGACATAGCTGGACGCGACGTTGAGGAGGGTGGTCTTGCCCGCGCCGTTGGGGCCGAGGATCACCCACCGCTCTCCCTCGGCGACCGACCAGGAGACCTGGTCCACCAGAGCCCTGCCCTCGCGGACCACGGATACGTCCACCAGCTCCAGTACATCGCTCATGAGCGCGTCGTCTCCCATTGCTGTCTTGGTTGTCGCACCTATGTGAAAAAGGATGCAGCTTGAGGGGGTTGCAGCCCCGGCAAGGGATGCGGTCCTGACCGGGCGCGGTCCTAGGGGTCGCAGTCCTGTCGGGACACCACCGGTGTCGGCCGGCCCCCAGGGAAAACCTACGCCACCACCCGACCGGTCCAGTCCTTAGGCTGGGTCCATGCTCGATGAACCTCGCTCCGGACGGCTGGCCGCATGGGGAAATGCCCTTTTGGCCGGACTTATCTCACCTGACGACGCCGTGCACCGCATCGTCGGTGATGACGCGGTGCACCGCGTCGCCGATCTGCCGGGAGAGTCGGCCCCGGTGGGACTCTCGCTGGCGCTCGGGCGGCTGAGAACGCTCGGCGCCATCGGGATGCGGGTGGCGCTGCCTGTTCCCGGACACCCGCTCGGGCTGAGCGGGCCGCCGGACTTCAACGCGCGGGCGCTTCAGGCCGGTGAGGCGGTGATCGCCTCGGGGGCGCCGCTGGGGCTGGTGCCGGAGGTCCGCGAGGCCGGGCCCGACGTCGACCTGCCGGCCGAGGACGTGCACATCGAGGTGGTCTGGCACTGCCTGCCGGTACGGGAGGCGCCGCCGGCCGATGTGCCCTCGCTCGGGGAGGCCGAGCGGGAGCTGGCCGAGGCGCTGCGGGACGCGACCGAGATGCTGGCCGGGCTGGACGTGGCCGGCTCCGGCCCGCTCGCGCAGGCCGCGCTGGACGCCTACCGGGCGCGTAGCGAACACGGCCGGGAGGTGCTCGCGCCGGGCTATCCGGCGCGTGCGGTACGGGTGCTGGAGCTGGCGCAGCGGGTGGGTGCGCTGGTGTCCATCGCGTACGGGCCCGACGGGCCGAGCGGGCCTCCGGGGCCGGTCGGGACGGTGCGCGGCGACGGCAGGAGAGACCGGGACCGCCGGGAGTACGGCGGTGCGGTGAGCGCTTCGGAGATCGCGGCGCGGGCCGAGGTGCTGCGGCCGGTGGAGCGGACGGCGCGGCGGGCGCAGGTGGCCGCCTACAACGCGTATGTGGAGGAGTTGGAGCGCGGGCGCTGAGCGGGCCGGGCGCGGGGGCGATGCGACCTCCGCGCCACGGGCTCCGCGCCGGCAGCGCGCCGGG
>NZ_JAYMZR010000170.1:0-7930 GCF_035828615.1 Streptomyces sp. H27-D2
GCATGGAGACGGTGACCATCGCCGCGCCGAGGCCCAGGAAGGCCGTCCCGCCGAGCAGGTACGGAGTGGTGTCGACGCTGCCGGTGTCGGCGAGGGAGAGGTCCTGGACCTCGTGAGCCTGCTGCTGCGTGGACACGGCCTCCGTCCGGGGCGGGGAGGCCGGTGAGTGGTCGTCGACCGTCGCATTCGCGGAGGGGACGAACCAGAGGGCGAACAGCAGTGAGCCAGCCGCGGTAGCGGTGATCAGCGGTCGGCGTACGGTCACGGAACGATCCCCCTTGTGGTTTCGGTGAATTGGCCGTAAGGGCTGATGTTAGTGACAGCTGCGGGTCGCGGGGAAGGGGCGTCGCCCGAGGCGCTTACGCTCCGTTCCATGAGTACAGATGAGACATCACGTTTTGTACGGCTTCAGGTGGAACTCGTCGTGGAGGTCAGCGACCCCGGAGATCTGACAGGCGCCGCCCTCGCGCACATCGCCGGTGACGACTTCATGCCCGATGAGGAGCGAGGTCACGCCGAGTCCTCGGTGCGGGCGGACGGCGCGGAGGCGCTGGCGTACCTGATCGACCCCGCCGACCTCGTCAAGGGGGTGCCGGGAGTCGAGCTCGCGCAGGCTTCCTGGAGCAGTGAGGGCATCGACGACTACGACCCGGATTCCGCCGAGTGGGACCTCGAGGACGACGGGGAGGACGAGAGCGACGGCGAGGAGGCCGGAAGCCCCGCACGGGTGTGATCCACGCCATATAGACCCCGGGGCGGCCCTGGCCGGCCCGGGGTCGTTTCGTGGGTGGCGTTGGACACAGTTTGGTACCTGAGGGAACCGACAAGGAGGTAGAGGTGTTCTTAAAGCATTAGCCGGGAGAGGTCTGCCCTACAGCCCGGTTCGGGGATTCTGGGGTCCAGTAAGCAATGGAGAAGCGTGTGATGACGAACAGCAAGCGTCGCAAGGGCCTTGTGGCCGCGGCCGCGCTGCTCGGCGGCGTATTGACGCTCGCTGCGTGCGGTGGAAGCGACGACGGCGATGCGAACCGTTCGCAGTCCCAGGCGGAGGTCGACAAGGCCGCGGCCAAGGACTCCTCCGACGCGCGAATAAAGATCGCGCCGAGGGACGGCACCTCCAACGCCGGCATCAACAGTGACGCGAAGGTCACCGTGAGCGACGGAAAGCTCTCCGTCGTGAAGATGACCGCCGTCACCTCCGGTGCCGCCGTCAAGGGCACCATCTCCCCGGACGGCAAGTCCTGGAAGCCGGACGCTCAGCTGGAGCGCTCCAGCAAGTACAAGCTCACGGCGACGGCGAAGGACAAGGACGGCCGCAAGGTCACCGCGAACTCCGCCTTCTCCACGGTCTCCCCGAGCGACAGCTTCATCGGAAACTTCACGCCGGAGGACGGTTCGACCGTCGGCGTCGGCATGCCGGTGTCGATCAACTTCGACAAGCCGATCACCGACAAGAAGGCCGTCGAGTCCGCGATCAACGTGAACTCGACCAGCGGCCAGAAGGTCGTCGGCCACTGGTTCAGCCCGCAACGGCTCGACTTCCGGCCCGCGGAGTACTGGAAGGCCGAGTCCACGGTCACCATGAAGATGAAGCTGGACGGCGTGGAGGGCGCGAGCGGCGTCACCGGCGTCCAGGACAAGAACGTCACCTTCAAGGTCGGTCACGCCCAGGTCAGCACCGTCGACGCGAACACTCACAAGATGACCGTGGTCCGTGACGGCAAGACCATCAAGACCATCCCGATCTCCGCGGGCAGCTCCGAGAACCCGACCTACAACGGCAAGATGGTCATCGCGGAGAAGTTCAAGCAGACCCGGATGGACGGCGCCACCGTCGGCTTCAAGGGCGGCGACGGCAAGGGCGAGTACGACATCCCGGACGTGCCGCACGCGATGCGCCTGTCGGCCTCCGGCACCTTCATCCACGGCAACTACTGGGGATCCGACTCGATCTTCGGCAGCGCCAACACCAGCCACGGCTGCATCGGCCTGAACGACGCCAAGGGCGCGGGCGACCCGAACATGGACGGCGCCTGGTTCTTCGACAACTCGCAGACCGGCGACGTCGTGGTCATGAAGGGCTCCCCGGACAAGACCATCGCTCCGGACAACGGCCTCAGCGACTGGAACATGGACTGGAACACCTGGACCCAGGGCAGCGCGCTCAACGGCTGACCGCCGGGCTCCGAAACTCTTGCACCGATAGCCTTCACCGGTCGAGCGGCCCCAGGACCCCGGTCCGCTCGACCGGTTGTGTTTGATCTGTTCCGCCGGGCGGCGGCCGACGTACTCCGTCGGTCGCCGCCTTTGGTCTGTCTGGGGCGAGCGGGGCCGGGTGGGCTGTACGAGGCCGGACCGGGCCGGGCCGTACGGAGCCGGTGCGGCCCGGAAAAGCTGCCGCCGGTGACGGCCGGTGACGTACGGTCCAGCGCATGATGATGCCTCTGGGAAGCCCGCCCACCGCCGCCGAGATCGACGCCTGGTGCGCCGTCCTGGCGGAGACACACGCCCACGACCTGCCGCCCACGGTGCCCGGTCCCGAGCGGGCTTCGACAGCGGGCGAACTGCGGATCGCCGGCCTCGGCAGCCGCCATCTGCACCTCGGCGTACGGCTGCCGGACGGCCGGCCCGGGTACGCGGGGGTGGCCTCGCTGCGGCTCTACGACGATCCGGAGAACGCGAAGACCGCCTTCGTCGACACCCTGGCCGTACGCCCCGGCCAGCGCAGGCAGGGCATCGGCGCCCGGCTGTGGGAGGCGCTGCAAGCGGTGCTGGTCACGGAGGGGCGCAGCTCGGCGAGCGTGATGCTCGAAGGCGGCGGCGCGGGCGAGGCGTTCGCGCGGGCCAGGGGCTTCGACCGGGTGCTCCCGCTGAACTATTACGTGCAGGACGTCGCGGAGGCGGACACGGCGCCGGTGGACACGGCGCCGGGGGGCGCGCCCGGCGTTCCGCACGCGGAGGGCGCGCGCGGGCGGCTCCGGCTGCCGGACGGCTACCGCTTCGCCGAGTGGACCGGGATAGCGCCGGACGAGCACGCGGCGGCCTTCGCCGCCGCTCACCAGTCGATGGAGGACGCCCCGAGCGGCGACTTCGAGGTGCGCCCGCCGCGCTGGGACGCGGAGCGGGTGCGCGCGGCGGCGCGGGTGCCGGTGGAGCGCGGCGGCGTGATGCTGGCGGTGTCCGCCCTCGCGGCGGACGGCACGGTCGCCGGGTACACCGAACTCGTCCTGCCCACGCCGGAGTCCGCACGGGCCGTCCAGTACGACACGGTGGTCCTGCCGAACCACCGGGGCCACGGCCTGGGCCGCGTCGTCAAGCAGCGGATGCTGGAGGTGCTGCGCGAGCGCCACCCGGCCGTACGGGAGATCGCCACGACCGTCGCCGACGACAACGCACCGATGATCGCCGTCAACGCGGCACTGGGCTACCGGCCGGAGCGCCCCGCCGCCGTGTACCAGATCCGCCTCTGAGCCCGGCCGGCACCGCCGAGCCCCTGCCGAGCCCCCTTTTCGCCGACCGGTGGCCTTCGGGGCAGGATGGCTCGTGGCGGCTCGTGGCGGCGTTCGTGCGCCCCGCCGCCGGACATCACGGAAGAGGGCACCAAGTGGGCAGCAGGGGCAAGCAGGACCGGCGGAGCGGCGGCGCGGGTGGTGAGCGCGCGGGCGCGGGGGGCGCGGATGGCGGGAACGCGCGCTCCGGGCGTGCGGGTGGCGGGGGCGCAGGTGGTGAGCGTGCGGGTGGTGAGCGAGCGAGAGGCGGGCGCGCGGGCGCAGGGGGCGCGAGCGCCGGGCACGCGGGTGCCGCGAGCGCCGGTCCCGACGGCGCGAGCGCCGGCGCGGCGGAGCTGCTGCGAACCGTGCTGGGCAGCGTCCTGTACGCCCCGGAGGCGGCCCTCGACGACGCGGTCGACTCCGGAGCGTCGCAGCTGACCGCAGCCGCCGAGGGCTGGGACGCGGTCAGCCGAGCGCTGCTCGGCACCGCCTCGGCCCGGCTGCGGCGCTGCTGGGAGGACGGCTGGCAGCCCGCCGACCTGATCCGGCTGGTCCGCCGCGACCTCGCGCCCGAGCAACTGCGCTTCGCCGTGGACTCGATCGCCGCCGAGGCGCGTCGCTATCCGGCGGCGACCCTGGACCCGCGCTGGGCGGGCCAGCTGCGCGAGCTGGACGCGACGGTGTGGTGGGACGGCGACGAGACGTTTCTGGAGGGCTTCGCGCGCCGGGAGCGGATGAGCCGCTTCGAGACGGCGGGCTGCGCGCTCGTACTGCTGCGGACGGTCGGCCGGCTGCCGCGCATCGCTCCGGTCGGGCCGCCGCCGGGGGCGCAGGGTGCGGCCGGGCCGCGTACGGACTCCCGTACCGCGCCCGGAACGAACCCCCGTACGGCCGACGCGGGCACCCCCGCGCCCGCACCCGCCACGACCGCCGCGCCCCGGATGCTCGGCCGGATCAGGGCGCTGCTCGCCAAGGCGGAGTCCACCGAATTCGCCGAGGAGGCCGAGGCGCTCTCCGCCAAGGCCCAGCAGCTGATGGCGCAGCACAGCATCTCCGAGGCGCTGCTCGCGGCCCATGCGTCGGGCGGCCCCGCGGACGGCCCCGGGGCGTGCCGGATCGGCGTCGAGGGTCCGTACGAATCGGCGAAGGCGCTACTCCTGGATGCCGTCGCGGCGGCCAACCGGTGCCAGGCGGTCTGGTCGAACGACTTCGACTTCTCGACGGTCGTCGGCTTCGAATCCGACCTGGAACTGGTCGAGCTGCTCTACACCTCGCTGCTCCTGCAAGCCACCACCGCGATGAACCGCGCGGGAAACCAGCACCACGCCCGCAGCCGCTCGCGCCGCACCAAGGACTTCCGGCAGTCCTTCCTGCTCGCCTACGCGGGCCGTATCCGCGACCGGCTGACGGCCGCCACCGACGCGGCCGTCTCCGAAGCGGCCGGGGCCGGGGGCGCCGACGGGGGCGGCGGGGGCGGCGGGGCGGGCGCGCCGGACCTGCTGCCGGTGCTCGCCGCACGGGAGGTCGCGGTCGAGGAGACCGCCGAGCGGATGTTCCCGGCCCGGGTCTCGCACCGGATGCGCGGCGGTCGCGACGCGGAGGGCTGGGCGCACGGCACGGCGGCGGCCGACCAGGCAGTTCTGCGGTGGCGCAGCGGGGTGATCCCGGAGGGCTGACCGTCACGGTTCCGCTTCCGCGCGCGGCGGATGTAGCGGCGGTTCGCGGAAGCGGCGGGCGGTCCCGCTCGTCCCCGATGGTCCCCGCGTGGTCCCCGGCGGTCAGAGCCCCATCAGCCGCGCGTCGTCGGCGAGGGCCCGGAAGCGCTCGCGCTGGACACTTCGGCGGCCAGTACGCCGTCGGCGGTGTGAATGGCCTGCTCGATCCGGAACGTCTTCCCCCCGCCCTGCCCCACCCGGGCCCTCCGCCCAGGCCCCCTCGTCCGGGCCCTCCGCCCGGGGCCCGCCGTTTCCGATCCGTAGCCCTGGGAACACGGTGTGGTGACTCCAGGAGGTCGCAGCATATGAAGGCATCGGCAATGACATCGCGATCAGTGATGGGACGAGGCCGTCGATCCGCCAAGCAGGCTTCGGACAGCTCAGCGATGGAGGCCGCGGCCCGCTGGGGCCTGGCGGCTCGCGGCGCGGTCTACGTACTCGTCGGCCTGCTCGCCCTGCGCATCGCCTTCGGCGACAGCGGAAAGCAGGCCGACCGGGGCGGCGCGCTGGAGGAACTCGCGAAGCAGCCCTTCGGCGCGGTCCTGGTGTGGGCCCTGGGCATCGGCATGGTGGGCATGGCCCTGTGGCGGCTCTCCGAAGCGCTGTTCGGCGCGGCCGGCCCCAAGGGCCATAAGGTCAGCAAGCGGCTGACGTCGGCGGTCCGATGCGTCTTCTACGGCCTCGTCGCCTACTCCGTGATCTCCTTCGCGGTGGGCGAGAAGAGCAGCGGCTCCAGCGACAAACAGTCCCAGGACGTGACGGCCCGAGCGCTCGAACTGCCCCTCGGCCGCTGGCTGGTGGGCCTCGGCGGCCTGGTCATCGTGGGAGCCGGCCTCTGGATCGTGGTGCGCGCGATCCAACGCAAGTACCGCAAGCACCTGAAGCTCTCCGAGATGTCGAAGCGCACGGAGCAGGCCGTGGACGTGCTCGGCGTCGCCGGCGGCGTGTGCCGGGGCGTCGTCTTCACCGTCGCGGGCGGCTTCGCGGTCTCGGCCGCGGTGAAGTACGACCCGGACGAGGCGAAGGGTCTCGACGACACTCTCCGGTCCTTCGCGGACACTCCGGCCGGCCGGTGGCTGCTGGTGGTGATGGCGGTGGGGCTGGTGATGTTCGGGCTGTTCTCCTTCGCGATGGCGCGGTGGCGCAAGGTGTGAGGGCCGACAGCGGGGCCCGTCGGCCCCGGACAGCGCGACTGCCGGCGAACAGCATGCGAATTCGCCTGGATTGGCGCTCTGTCTAGACGGCTATACCGGGGACCAGGGCGACCAGACCCGACAGCAGGCTTCCCGCTCCGGCCAGTGTGACGACGGTTGCTTTCCCGTCGGAGAAGAGTCCGGAGCAGAAGGCCCGCAGCTGGCGTCGCACGATCAACATCTTCAGTTTCTCCCAGCGATGTTGGCGGATGTGACACCCAAGGAGCAGCCCGGCCGCGTTGTTGCGACAGCCGTCCGGGTGCCCGCGCACGGGTGCGCCGCAGGTTACGGGTGCCCGGAAGAAGCACCACGCTGCTGTAGCGACGGACAGCGTGATCACGACCGCTGGCCCAGCGACAGAGTTGATCCATGCGGCTACGAGCAGCGCAGCGGTGATGACTCCCCACCAGCGCCCGAGCCCTCCAAAGACACCGCCCCCAGTTTTTGCCATGCTGCAAACGTGTCACTGAAATGCCAGTGGCATACACCGCTCACTAGGCATGGCCGGATGGCATCCATCAACGGCTGGTTAGCAGCACCGTGCAGCGGGTTGCGGACCCGCTCTGTTCCGCGGAATCAGCAGTTGGCGGGGTTGCCGAGCGTTGCCAACGGCACGATGGCGGCGACTCAGAAGGTGACGATCAGTAAGGTGAACAGTCGCTGCCCCAATCGTCGGCTTCACCCGAGTCCATACACCAGAAGCGGGTGACGATCTCGCGGTAACTCTGGTGCGAGGGATGGCCGCCGATGTGTTTGAAGGCCCAGTCCCGTGCCTTCTCGAACACCTCCTGCTCGCCGGAACCCAGATCGCAGGTGGTGCACTGCAATTCGTGCACCATCTCGGGTGCTTTTCGGGCAGGATCCGGTCCCATGGTCCAAGAGATGTAGCGGTAGACCGAACGCGTCACAGGATGCTCCTGCTGTTTGCGTTGATCTCCGAGATCCTTGCGCGCAGTTCTGCCCACTCATCAGCCGGATGGACCTGCTCGGGGAGCGCATCCCATTCGCGCCCACCTCCAGGTGGCCTCAGTTGTACGTAGGGGCCGACGTGTCCCATCACCCGTCCTACTCGGTCCGTGCTGACGTCCAGCGCCAGCGTGCCCACTTGGAGGGCGTCCATGTCGCTCATGCAGGAAGCGTGGCGCCGCCTCCAGGGACGTGGGTACCTCGTCCAAAACCCATTTTGGGACGTCCCAGTGGGTGTACAACGTCCCTAGCAACGTCCCAACTTGCGGGGTGAGACTGCGGTGCCGAACGAGAGACTACGAGCCGCCATGGCGGCTGGAGGGTGGACCTGCGCGACCTTGGCAGCGCAGACGGAGATGGATCCCAAATCCGTGGAACGGTGGGTCAACCTCGGCCGAACGCCGCGCCGGACCACGGCCATGCTGGCGGCGGAGACGTTAGCCTCGATCGTTCATGAGTCCTCGTCGGTGTGCTGACGGGGACTCTGTGTTTGCGAGGTGCGGTTCTTTCCGGGCTGGGGCAGGTTGACGGCCCGGTTGTCGCGTCGGGTGGGCGCCGGGTTCCA
>NZ_JAYMZR010000171.1:0-2128 GCF_035828615.1 Streptomyces sp. H27-D2
ATGTGCACCGGGGGCTGCGCGACGCGCTGACCGGGCTCGACCAGCGCCCCGGGCCGACGCCGCCCGTACCGGCGTCCCCCTCGTACGACCACAGGAGCTGAACCGCACGTGGCAGTGACCCGCCCGCGACGAAGTCGACTCGACGCGGAATTGGTGCGCCGCGAACTGGCCCGCTCGCGCGAGCACGCCAGCCAGCTGATCGCGGCAGGCCGGGTGACCGTCGGCGGCCTGCTCGCGACCAAGGCCGCCACCCAGGTCGAGATCAGCGCCGCCGTGGTCGTCCGCGAGGACGACGGCGACCCCGGCTACGTCTCCCGAGGCGGCCACAAACTCGCCGGCGCGCTCGCCGCCTTCGGCCCGCTCGGCCTGAGCGTCGAAGGCCGTCGCGCGCTCGACGCCGGCGCCTCGACCGGCGGCTTCACCGATGTGCTGCTGCGCGCCGGAGCGGCCGAAGTGGTCGCCGTCGACGTCGGCTACGGCCAGCTCGCGTGGTCCCTGCGGAGTGACGACCGGGTCACCGTCAAGGACCGTACGAACGTACGCGAGTTGACCCTCGACGCGATCGGCGGAGAGCCGGCCGATCTGATCGTCGGCGACCTGTCCTTCATCGCCCTGGGCCTGGTGCTGCCCGCCCTCGTCCGCTGCGCCGCCCCTGACGCCGACCTGGTGCTCATGGTCAAGCCGCAGTTCGAGATCGGCAGGGAGCGGCTCGGCAGCGGCGGAGTCGTCCGCAGCCCGGAGCAGCGGGCCGAGACGGTGCGTACGGTCGCGGCTCACGCGCAGAAGCTTGGTCTCGGCGTGCTGGGCGTCACCGCGAGCCCGTTGCCCGGACCTTCCGGAAATGTTGAGTACTTTCTGTGGCTGCGTGCCGGGGCGCCCAGACTCGACCCGGCAGATGTCGACCGTGCAGTGGCGGAGGGACCCCGGTGACCACAGAAACGACAGTGGCAGCAACGACGACGGCAGCGAGGGCGGCGGCGGTGAAGGCGACGGCGACGGCGGTGAGTGTCGGGACGGCGGACGCGGCGATGGCCGACGCGCCGGCGGCCGACGGCTCACGAACGGTGTTCCTGCTCGCCCACACCGGCCGCCCCGCGGCCATCCGCAGCGCCGAACTCGTCGTCCAAGGACTGCTGCGCTGCGGCATCGGGGTCCGGGTGCTCGCCGAGGAGGCCGCGGACCTGCCGCTGCCGCTGTCGGTCGAGCGGGTCGAGTCGGCCCCCGACGTCGTCGACGGCTGTGAGCTGCTGGTGGTGCTCGGCGGCGACGGGACGCTGCTGCGCGGCGCCGGTTTCGCGCGCGCCTCCGGCGTCCCGATGCTGGGCGTCAACCTCGGCCGGGTCGGCTTCCTGGCCGAGGCCGAGCGCGACGACCTCGACAAGGTCGTGGCCCGGGTCGTCACCCGTGACTACGAGGTCGAGGAGCGGATGACCCTCGATGTGCTGGTGCGCAACAACGGGCGCGTCGTGCACAGGGACTGGGCGCTCAACGAGGCGTCCGTCGAGAAGGCCGCGCGCGAGCGGATGCTCGAAGTGGTCACCGAGGTGGACGGCCGCCCGGTCTCCCGCTTCGGCGGCGACGGCGTGGTCTGCGCGACGCCCACCGGCTCCACGGCCTACGCCTTCTCGGCCGGCGGCCCGGTCGTCTGGCCCCAGGTGGAGGCGCTGCTGATGGTCCCGATCAGCGCCCACGCCCTCTTCGCCAAACCCCTGGTCACCGCGCCCGACTCGGTGCTCGCGGTCGAGGTCCAGCCGCAGACCCCGAACGGGGTGCTGTGGTGCGACGGGCGGCGGACGGTGGAACTGGCCGCCGGAGCGCGTGTCGAGGTGCGGCGGGGGGCCGTGCCGGTGCGGCTCGCGCGGCTGCACCAGGCGTCGTTCACGGACCGGTTGGTGGCGAAGTTCGCGCTGCCGGTCGCGGGGTGGCGGGGGGCGCCGCAGTAGCGGTGGCGACCGCGGGGGTTGGCGGTGCCGCGGGTGGATGGGTGTGCTCAGCCCGGTGGACGGGTGTCCTCAATCTCCCCCAGTCTCCGGCCGGGAGGCGAGGCGCAGGCCGAGCTGGTCCGAGCCGCCGCCGTTGAAGCGCAGGTCGATGACGAGACCGCGCAGCGCCCTGGGGCCTTCGGTCC
>NZ_JAYMZR010000171.1:2138-7274 GCF_035828615.1 Streptomyces sp. H27-D2
GCCGGAGACTGGGGGAGGGCTGAATCCAGCCCGTTGGGGGCACCCCGAACGGGGTCTGCGGGAGATTGAGGACAGCGCGGCCGAGGTCGCGTGACCTACCCGCCCTTCCCGGCGAGGAGCACGCGGGCGCGCGTCAGCGCCGAGTCGCGGTGCTGCTCGAACTCCTCGTCGGTGAACACCGGCGTGCGCAGGTGCGGCGGGATGCCCGCGCCGTCGAAGGTCCGGCCGTCCGCCGTCAGGAACTCCTCGTTGGGCAGTTCGAACGTCCAGCCGCCCGGCAGCTTGCGTTCGAGGGTGTCGGAGAAGGCACCCTGGGTGTTCTCGCCGATCCGGGTGGGCGCGGGCGTACGGCCCATCAGCGACTGCGTGAAGGTCTCGGCGGCGCTGACGCTCAGCCGGCCGGTCAGGACGGTCACCGGTCCGGTGTAGGCCGGGCCGTCGTACGGGCGGACCTGGACGGGCCGGCCGGCGGTGAACTTCCGCGGGTCGGCCGGGTCGTTGCGCGCGTGCTTGGTGTACGCGAGGAACCCGCGGTCGGTCAGCCGGGAGGCGAGGCGCAGGCCGAGCTGGTCCGAGCCGCCGCCGTTGAAGCGCAGGTCGATGACGAGACCGCGCAGCGCCCTGGGGCCTTCGGTCCTGGCCGCGGTGAAGACGTTGTCGAGCGCCCGGTCGAGTTCGGCCACGTCGCCCGGATAGCCGCCCTTATCGGTGAAGCCGGTGAACCGGGTGAGCCGCAGATAGCCGATCCGGCCGGGCAGGTCCGCGTAAGCGATGGCCCCCTGACCCCAGCGCCGCTGCTCGACGCCGACGCTCTCGGCAGTCGCGTTGTCGATCCGGGCGATCGAATCATCGGTCGGCATGGTGGTGTCCTCGCGCAGGCCGCCGAAGCTCCTGCCGGGACCCGCCTCGATACTCGTGTGGACGTCGTGCAGCGGTTCGATCATGTCCCGCAGGACGCCGAACAACTGGTCGTCGGTGGTCTCCGCGGTGATCCGGGGGCGGTAGCGGTCGCGTACCGCGTCCCAGTCGATCCCCTTGGCCGCGAAGAACGGGTAGTTCTCGGCGTAGGTATGCCAGAAGACGTCGAAGACCGTTCTCGGGTCCTTGCCCGGCCGGCGGCGGCAGTTCTCGGGGAGCGCGGCCGTCCGGTGCAGCTCGCGCCACCCGGCGTTGTCGGCGAATCGCAGTTCGGCGCGGTTGCGGCCGTCCGGCGTCACGGTGATGCGGGCGGCGTCCGGCGCGTCGAACTCCGTCCGGCCGTCCGCGTCGGGCCGGCCGGCCCTGGTGCCGCCGGCGGTGCCCGGCAGGCAGCTGACGGCCGTGGTGGCGTAGGTGCGCAGCCGGGTGCCGTGGATGGTGACGAGGGTGCCGTAGCCGTCCATCCGCCAGACCCCTTCCAGGGCGGCGTGGCGGCCGGTGGCGGCTGCCGGCTCCGTACGCGGCCCGGTGGCGTTCGCGTGGGCCGCGGTGGTCAGCAGGGCCGCTGTCGCGAGCAGCAGGGCCGTGGCGGAGGCCCGGCGGCGGAGTGGGCGGCGGCGAAGCGGGTGCCGGCGTTGCTGTGCGGAGGTCATGGCATACCTCTGGATCGGGCCGACGAAGGAGTCGGGACAGGGCTGCTGAGAGGGCGGAGCAGGGGCGCGCCGTCGGTCGTGGCTGCCCGGTTCTCAGCCTCGCGGAGGCGGGCCGGGGTCGCCATGGAGGGATCACCCGGGTCGTGGTGGGGCTCTCCCCAGGCTCGCCGGGAGGCCGTCCCCAGGGGCGGCCGTCGCGCGCCGCCCCCGGAACCTCGTAAGGTCGTGTCCGTGTTGGAGGAGATGCGGATACAGGCGCTCGGGGTCATCGACGATGCCGTCGTCAAGCTGTCACCAGGCTTTACGGCGGTGACCGGTGAGACCGGCGCGGGCAAGACCATGGTCGTCACGAGCCTCGGCCTGCTGCTCGGAGGGCGCGCTGACGCCGCTCTGGTGCGGATCGGGTCCAAGGCGGCGGTCGTCGAGGGCCGGATCACGGTCGAGCCGGGGTCACCGGCCGCCGTACGGGCCGAGGAGGCGGGCGCCGAGCTGGACGACGGCGTGCTGCTCATCAGCCGTACGGTGTCGGCCGAAGGCAGGTCGCGCGCCCACGTGGGGGGCAGGTCAGCGCCGGTGGGGCTGCTCGCCGAACTGGCCGACGAGCTGGTCGCGGTGCACGGCCAGAGCGACCAGCAGGGGCTGCTGCGCCCCGCCAGCCAGCGGCAGGCCCTCGACCGGTACGCGGGCGACGCCGTGTCCGTGCCGCTGGCCGAATACACCGGCGCGTACCGGCGATTGCGCGCCGTCAGCACCGAGCTCGACGAACTGACCACCCTGGCGCGCGAACGCGCCCAGGAAGCGGACCTGCTGCGCTTCGGCCTCGACGAGATCGCCGCCGCCGAGCCGGGCCCGGACGAGGACACCGAACTGGCCGCCGAGGCGGAGCGGCTCGGCCACGCCGAGGCCCTCGCCTCCGCCGCCTCCGCCGGTCACGCGGCCCTCGCGGGCAACCCGGAGGACCCGGAGTCGGTCGACGCCACGACGCTGGTCGCCGGCGCGCAGCGCGCCCTGGAGGCCGTACGCGCCCACGACCCGGTGCTCGCAGCCCTCACCGACCGGATCGGCGAGGTCTCCATCCTGCTGGCCGACGTCGCCGGGGAGCTGGCCGGATACGCCGACGGCCTGGACGCCGACCCGCTGCGGCTCGCCGCCGTCGAGGAGCGCCGGGCGACCCTGACCCATCTCACCCGCAAGTACGGCCGCGACGTGGGCGACGGCGAGGGCTGCGCCGCGGTGCTGGCCTGGGCCGGGCAGAGCGCGACCCGGCTGACCGAGCTGGACGGCGACGACGACCGGATCGGCGAACTGGCTCAGGAGCGCGACACGCTGCTCGCCGAACTCGCCGAACTCGCGCAGACGCTGACCGACGCCCGCACCGAATCGGCGAAGCGATTCGCCGACGCGGTCACCGCCGAGCTCGCCGAGCTCGCCATGCCGCACGCCCGGGTCAGCGTCGAGATCCGGCAGAACGAGGTCACCGGCAAGGCGATCGGGGTGCTGGTCGACGGCCGTACGGTGGCCTTCGGCGCGACCGGCGCGGACGAGGTCGAGCTGTTGCTCGCGCCGCACCCCGGCGCCCCGCCCCGGCCGATCGCCAAGGGCGCTTCCGGCGGTGAGCTCTCGCGCGTGATGCTCGCGGTCGAGGTCGTCTTCGCCGGCACCGCCCCGGTCCCCACCTACCTCTTCGACGAGGTGGACGCGGGCGTCGGCGGCAAGGCGGCGGTCGAGGTCGGCCGCCGGCTCGCCAGGCTGGCCAAGTCCGCCCAGGTCATCGTCGTCACGCACCTTCCGCAGGTCGCGGCCTTCGCGGACCGCCAGCTGCTGGTCGAGAAGACGAACGACGGATCGGTGACCCGCAGCGGCGTCACGATCCTGGAGGGCGAGGACCGGGTGCGCGAGCTGTCCCGGATGCTGGCCGGCCAGGAGGACTCGGAGACGGCCCGCGCGCACGCCGAGGAACTGCTCGAAACGGCCCGTTCGGACCGCTGAGCGGGGCGGTGGGGTGGCTGCCGGTCCCCTTGAGCGTGGCGCGCACGGCGAGCGGGTGGGGAGCGGGGATCGGCTTCATGATGATGTGTCACAGCGGGCCGGGCAGGCGGGCGTCCGCGTTGCTCGCGGCGGCGGGTGCGGCGGGTGCGGCTCGGGCCGGCAGTGCGGCGCTCCGGCGGTGGCCGCCGGGCGAAGCCGCGCTGTGGGAGCGGGCGAACCACGCCGGCCGCCCCGTGGATCTGTACGGCGGGCTCGCCGCCGCGTCCGCGACCGTAGTGGCCACGGGCCTCGCCCCCGGACTGCCGGGCCGGGTCCGCGCGGCGGCGGCGCTCGCGACTCTCACGGCGGCCGGCTGCGGCGCGTACGACGATCAGGTGGGCTCGTGCGGCCCGCGCGGCTTCCGCGCGCATCTGTCCGCGCTGCGGCGGGGCCGGATCACCTCGGGCACGGTGAAACTGCTGGGCGTCGGCACGGCGGCGCTCGCCGCGGGCGCGCTGCTCAAGACACGCCCGGCCGACAAGCTGCTGGCGGGAGTGGTCGTCGCGGGCACCGCCCACCTGGTGAACCTGCTGGACGTACGGCCCGGCCGCGCGGCGAAGGCGCTGCTCGTGATGGGTGCGCCCGTGCTGCTGCGCGGGGGCGTCGCGGGCCTGGTGGCCGCGGCGCCGGTCGGCGCGGCGGCGGCCGTGCTCGGCGACGACCTGGGGGAGCGCACCATGCTCGGCGACGCGGGGGCGCACGCGCTGGGCGCGGCGCTCGGCGTCTCGGCCGTCGTGGCGAACGGCCGGGCCGGGCTCGCCCTGCGCGCGGCGGTACTCGTCGCGCTTGCGGCGGCCGGCGAGCGGGCCGGGGCGGCGGGCGGTGAACGGGGCGGATTCGGTGAAACTCTGTGGGATCTGCCCGGAATCCGAGCGGTTGACGCCCTGGGACGCCGCGCCGGCCAGTAGGTTTCTCGTACCGTCTGTCCGGTCCCCCGTTCGAGTGGTCCCACAGGCGTACGGACGGGCCTTCGCAAGGTGCCGGCAGCGCGGTGGTGCCTGGCGGCGGCGCTAGGCTGGCATCCTGGGCACGGCACAGCCGGGCCCTCGCCAACGAATGCGCGCGGCCGGCCCTACGCAGCGCGACCCGGTGAGACCCGGTCGAACGCGAACATGCGGCGCAGTCGAACACGACCGGCTCGACACGAGTGGGCACAGCACAGCACGGCACGGCGCCGGGCATCCGCCCGCAACGTCCGACGCCGAACCATCCGACGCCGAATCAGGAGTCCTAGAGACGTGAGCAGCACCCCGGCCCCGCCGCACGGGCAGTCGTGGCTGCACGCTGTCCAGGTCCTGGGCGGCGGCAGCGCCGGAAGCGGGGCGCACGTCCGCTCGCTGGCCGCCGGGCTCGTCGCCCGCGGCGTGCGGGTAACCGTTTGTGCCCCTTCCGACTCCGAGCTGGCGTACGGCTTCGCCGACGCGGGCGCGCGCTTCGAGCCGGTCGGCAGGCGCACGGACGCGGCCGGCCTCGGGCTGCTGCGGGGCGCCTGCGCCGACGCGGACCTGGTGCACGCGCACGGCCTGCGTGCCGGGCT
>NZ_JAYMZR010000171.1:7326-7918 GCF_035828615.1 Streptomyces sp. H27-D2
GCGGCGGGGGCGCCGCGCCCGCGCCGCGGCCGTCGTCCTCGGCGCTTCTTCCGACCTGGTGGACCGGGCGCGCCGCCGGGGGGCGCGTGACGCGCGCCTCGCGCCGGTCGCGATCCCCATGCCCTGGGCGGCCGAGGGCGCTGAAGCGGCCGAACCGCCCGTCCCGGCCGGGATCGCGGCGGGGGAGCGTAAGAGTCACAAAGCGCGCGCCGAACTCGGCGCGGTGGACCGGCCGCTGGTGCTAGTCGTCGGCCGTCTGGAGCCGGGGCAGGGTTACGAGCCGCTGCTGGACGCAGTGCGGCAGTGGCGCACTCTCGACCCGCAGCCGATGCTCGCCATCGCGGGCGAGGGCTCACTCCGGGCCGAGCTGCGCCGGCGCATCGAGACCGAGCAGCTGCCGGTGGTGATGCTCGGCCGCCGCGACGACGTACCGGAACTGCTGGCCGCCGCCGACCTCGTGGTGCTCCCCAGCCGCTGGGAGGCGCGGTCCCTGATCGCCCAGGAGGCGCTGCGCGCCGGAGTGCCGCTGGTAGCCACCGACGTCGGCGGCACCCACGAACTGGTCGGCGCCGCCGCGGAGCTCGTCCCGTAC
>NZ_JAYMZR010000172.1:0-383 GCF_035828615.1 Streptomyces sp. H27-D2
GTCTCGCGGCCCATGGCCAGCCGGCCGGCCCGCGCTCCCGCCTCGTACAGCGGCAGCCGGACGGTGGTCAGGGCGGGGACGGCGTCCGCGCTGAAGGGCAGGTCGTCGTAGCCCGCGACGGACACGTCCTGCGGAATGCGCAGGCCCTGGTCGCGCAGTGCCGCGCAGACGCCCAGCGCGATCGTGTCGTTGGCGGCGATGACGGCCGTCAACGACGGCTCGCGGCGCAGCAGTTCGAGTGTCGCGTCATAGCCGGAGGCGCGGTCGTACAGGCCGTGCAGGGTCAGCCGCTCCGCGCCCTCGGCGCAGCCGTGCGCCGCGAGGGCGGGGCGGGGGCCCTCCCGCCGGTGCCGGGGGGTGGCCGTGCGGCCGGGCCCGCGCCA
>NZ_JAYMZR010000172.1:393-7376 GCF_035828615.1 Streptomyces sp. H27-D2
CGGGTGCGGGGTGGTGGACCGTTCGGCCGGGCCCGCGACATAGCCGATCCGGCGGTGGCCGAGGGTGAGCAGATGCTCGGTCAGCCGCTGCGCGCCGCCCCGGTTGTCGAAGGCGAGGGTGAGCGTGCCCGGCAGCGGTGGCCGGCCGCAGAGCACGATGCGGGTGCCGGAGGCGGCGAGCCGGGACAGCTTCGCGGCCATGGCGGCGGCGTGCTCGGTGTCCTCCGCCGCGCCGCCGGTCAGCACGACCGCGGCGGCGCGCTGCCGCTGGAGCAGCGTGAGGTACATGAGCTCGCGCTCGGGGGAGCCGCCGGTGTTGCAGACCACGGCGAGCTTCTCGCTGCCGTGGCGGCCGTTGCCGCCGCCGCTGTTCCCTCCGCCGGATCCGCCGGTGCCGCCGCCGTCGCTCATCGCGGACTGGACGGCCCCGGCCAGGATGCCGAAGAAGGGGTCGGCTATGTCGTTGACCAGCACGCCGACCAGATCCGAGGTGGCGGCGGCGAGCGCGCTCGCCGGTCCGTTGACCACGTACTCCAGGTCCTCGACGGCGCGCAGCACCCGCGCCCTGGTGCTCTCGGAGACCGGGTAGTCGCTGTTGAGGACGCGCGATACGGTCGCAGCCGATACCCGCGCCAGCGCCGCCACATCGGCCAACGTGACTGTCATCGCTTCCTCCGCGTCGTGGCCCTTGTCGTCGGTGCTGGTCGCAGGTTAGCTTCTGTCCTGATAGAAAGCGCTTGCTGAGCGGGAGGGGCATATGCCGCGACGGACCGTGGGAATCGCCATGAACGGGGTGACCGGCCGGATGGGCTACCGCCAGCACCTGGTCCGTTCCATCCTCGCCATCCGCGAACAGGGCGGTCTCGACCTCGGTGACGGCGACACGATCTGGCCGGAACCAGTCCTCGTCGGCCGCCGCGAGCACGCGCTCGGCGAACTGGCCGAGCGGCACGGACTGTCCCGGTGGTCCACCGACCTCGACGCGGTGCTCGCCGACCCGTCCGTCGACGTCTACTTCGACGCCCAGGTCACCTCCGCCCGGGAGAGCGGCGTCCGCAAGGCCATCGCGGCGGGGAAGCATGTCTACTGCGAGAAGCCGACGGCGACCGGGCTCGACGGGGCGCTGGAGCTGGCCGGGCTGGCCCGTGCGGCCGGCGTCAAGCACGGCGTCGTGCAGGACAAGCTCTTTCTGCCGGGCCTGCGCAAGCTCAAGCGGCTCATCGACGGCGGCTTCTTCGGCGAGATCCTGTCGGTGCGCGGGGAGTTCGGCTACTGGGTCTTCGAGGGCGACTGGCAGCCCGCCCAGCGCCCCTCCTGGAACTACCGGGCGGCCGAGGGCGGCGGCATCGTCTCCGACATGTTCCCGCACTGGGAGTACGTCCTGCGCGAGCTGTTCGGCGCGGTGAGGACGGTGCAGGCGCACGTCACGACGCACATCCCGCGCCGCTGGGACGAGCGGGGCAAGCCGTACGAGGCGACCGCTGAGGACGCGGCGTACGGCATCTTCCAGCTGGACGGCGGAATCGTCGCCCAGATCAACTCCTCCTGGGCGGTCCGGGTGCACCGGGACGAACTGGTCGAGTTCCAGGTGGACGGCACGGAGGGCTCCGCCCTCGCCGGGCTGCGCGACTGCCGCGTCCAGCACCGCTCGGCCACCCCCAGGCCGCTCTGGAACCCCGACCTCCCGGCCACCGAGCCGTTCCGCGAGCAGTGGCAGCCGGTGCCGGACAACGACGGCTTCGACGGCGAGAACGGCTTCAAGGCGCAGTGGGAGCTCTTCCTGCGCCATGTGGTGCTCGACGAGCCCTGGCGCTGGGACCTGTTCGCGGGCGCGCGCGGCGTGCAGCTCGCGGAGCTGGGCCTCGCCTCGTCGGCGGAGGGCCGCCGGATGACCGTCCCGGAGCTGACGCTGTGACGATCCGGCTGCCCGGCGCGGACGGCGCGCTGCGGGCGTACGAACCGCGCTCCGGGCCGGCCGGGAACCGGGGCGCGAGCGGGGGCGGTGGGGGCGTGCGGGGAAGTGCCGTGCGCGGGGCCGGTAGAGGCGCGCAGGAGCCCGGCAGGGGCGCGGGGCAGGGCGCGGGCAGCGACGGGAGCTCCGGTGCGGGCGCGCGCGAGAGTGCCGTACGCGGGAGCGCGGCGGAGGTCGGAAGGGGCGCGCGCGAGAGCGCCGCGCGCGGAGGCGCAGCCCGAGCCGACGGGGGCGTGCGAGAGGGCTGGCGCGCCGGTGCCGGCGGGGGCGCGCCGCTCGTCTCCCGTACGGTCTTCGCCGCCGCGCACGTCGTCGCCGACCCGCTCGCCGACACCACCCCGGACGGCCCCGCCGCCATCGACTGGGACGCCACCCTCGCCTTCCGCCGCCACCTCTGGTCCCACGGGCTGGGCGTCGCCGAGGCGATGGACACCGCCCAGCGCGGCATGGGCCTCGACTGGCCGGGCGCGGCCGAACTGATCCGCCGCTCCGCCGCCGAGGCGAAGGCCGTCGGCGGCCGGATCGCCTGCGGCGTCGGCACCGACCAACTCACCGCCCCCGCCGCGACCCTGGCCGAGGTGACGGCCGCGTACGAGGAACAGCTCGCGCTCGTGGAGGCCACCGGCGCGCAGGCTGTCCTGATGGCCTCCCGGGCCCTGGCGGCCCTGGCCAAGGGCCCGGACGACTACCTGGAGGTCTACGGACGGCTGCTGCGCCAAGCCGGCCGGCCGGTGGTGCTGCACTGGCTGGGCCCCATGTTCGACCCCGCCCTCGCCGGCTACTGGGGCAGCGACGACCTCGACACCGCGACCGGCGCCTTCCTCGACGTCGTCGCCGCCCACCCGGACAAGGTCGGCGGCGTCAAGGTCTCGCTGCTGGACGCCGGGCGCGAGATCGCGCTGCGCCGGCGGCTCCCGGACGGAGTGCGCTGCTACACCGGCGACGACTTCAACTACCCGGAGCTGATCGCGGGCGACGAACACGGCTACAGCCACGCCCTGCTCGGGGTCTTCGACCCGCTGGGCCCGCTCGCGGCCGAGGCCGTACGGGTGCTGGACACCGGCGACACGGCGGGCTTCCGGGCGGTCCTCGACCCGACCGTCGAGCTGTCCCGCCACCTCTTCGCGGCCCCGACCCGCTTCTACAAGACCGGCGTCGTCCTGCTCGCCTGGCTGGCCGGCCACCAGCGGCACTTCACGATGCTCGGCGGCCTCCAGTCGGCGCGCTCGCTGCCGCACCTGGCGCGGGCGTACGAACTCGCCGACGGGCTCGGCCTGTTCCCGGACCCCGGGCGGGCCGAGGCGCGGATGAAGGGGCTGCTCGGGGTGTACGGGGTGGAGCAGTGAACGACCGGAGCGGTGTGAGCGGTGTGATCGGTGGGCGGGCCCGGCGTGGTGCGGCCGGTGGGCGTGGTGCGGCGAGCAGGCTGAGCCGGCTCAGCCTCAACCAGGAGACCGTCAGGCAGTGGTCCCTGCCCGAGTTGGCCGAGGGCTGCGCCAAGGCGGGGGTGCCGGGCGTCGGCCTCTGGCGGGCGCCGGTCCAGGAGTACGGGGTGGGGCGCGCGGCCCTGCTGCTGCGGGACGCGGGGCTGATGGTGACCAGCCTCTGCCGGGGCGGTTTCTTCACCGCCGCCGACCCGGCCGAGCGGAAGACGGCGCTGGCCGACAACCGGCTGGCCGTCGAGGAGGCAGCGGCCCTCGGCACAGACACCCTGGTCCTCGTCTCGGGCGGTCTGCCGCCCGGCAGCAAGGACCTGTCCGGCGCGCGCGAGCGGGTCGCGGACGCACTGGCCGAACTGGGCCCGTACGCCGCCGAGCGCGGGGTGCGGCTGGCGATCGAGCCGCTGCACCCGATGTACGCCGCCGACCGCTGCGTGGTCTCCACCCTCAACCAGGCACTGGACCTCGCGGAGCGCTTCCCGGCCGAACAGGTCGGCGTGGTCGTGGACACCTACCACCTGTGGTGGGACGAGACGGTGGCGGCGCAGATCGCACGGGCGGGAGCGGGTGGACGGATCGCGGCCTTCCAACTCGCCGACTGGGTGACCCCGCTGCCGGAGGGCGCGCTGCTCGGACGCGGCCAGCTCGGGGACGGGAGCGTCGATCTGCGCTGGTTCCGCGAGCAACTGGACGCGGCCGGGTACACCGGGCCGATCGAGGTCGAGATCTTCAACCCGCGACTCTGGGCGAGGGACGGGGCGGAGGTGCTGGCGGAGGTCGCGGCGCGCTATCGCGAGCATGTGCTGTGAGGCGGGGGCGGTGGGGTGAGGTGAGGCGGGGTGCGGCCCGCCCGGCGAAGGGCCGGAAGCGGCCACTCCAGGTTACGGATTAATAACTACCGGATACCGTGCAACCCTTCGGCGCTTACGTGGGTCGTATAGGGCATCAGGCTTCCTGGGGAGGGATCTGGGGGGATTCGGGGAAGCTGATTTGGGGGGGAAACGAGGGGGCCTGGTCGACGGACCAGGCCCCCTCGAAATATGTCCCGGGACGCGCCGGCGCTGTTGAGGCGCTGCTCAGCGCTTGATCAGAACGGCACGCCGCAGCGCAGCAGCACATTCGCGTACGGCTTGGCCTCGCCGGTGCGGACCACCAGCCGGGCCGCGCGGGTGAGTGACTTGAGCTCCTCGTGCGGGATCAGCTCCAGGGCCGGGCCGTGAGGCGGGCCGTCGGCCGGGCCGGCGTCCGGGCCCCGCGACCGTCCCGGGAAGTACCCGTCGAGCAGCGCCGTCGCCGCCGGGTTGTGGTCCCGGATCTCGCACGCGGCCATCGCGCCCTCCACGACCAACTCGTCGAGCAGGCCCGCGAGCACCTCGGCGAAGGTCGGCACCCCGGCGCGGAAGGCGAGGTCGACGACTATCGGGCCGCCGGGGCCGTCGGGTATCGGCAGGCCCGCGTCGCAGACCATGACCGTGTCGGTGTGGCCGAGCACGGCGAGCGCGCCGGCGAGATGGCGGTTGAGGATTCCGGCCTTCTTCACAGCGCGGCCACCTCTTCGGCCGTCGGGAAGGACGCCTGGGCTCCGGCACGGGTGACTGCGGACGCGCCCACCCGTACGGCGAACCGGACGGCCGTTTCCAGGTCGTCGCCGACGCCCAGCCGCCAGCCGAGCGCGCCGGTGAAGGCGTCGCCCGCGCCCGTGGTGTCCACGGCCTCGACCGGGACGCTCGGCACCCGGACCGTGGAATGCCGGTCGGCGACGACGGCGCCTTCGCCGCCCAGCGTCACCACCACCGAGCGCGGGCCGCGGGAGAGCAGCGCGGAGGCCCAGACCTCGGGGGCGTCGGCCCGGGCCGCCGGGTGGTCGCCGAGCAGGAAGCGGGCCTCGTGTTCGTTGACGACCAGCGGGTCGCAGGCGGCCAGTACGTCGTCGGGCAGCGCGGCGGGCGGCGAGGGGTTGAGCACCACCCGGGTGTCGGGGCCGACGGTCCGTACGACCGCGGCGACCGTCTCCAGCGGGATTTCGAGCTGGAGCGAGACCACCCGCGAGGCGGCCAGCAGCGACCCGGCGGCCAGCACGTCCCCAGGGGTGAGCAGGGCGTTGGCGCCGGGGGAGACCACGATGCTGTTGTCTCCCGACGGGTCGACCGTGATCAGGGCGACGCCGGTGGGCGCGCCGCCGACGAGGACGCCGACGGTGTCCACACCCGCCGCGCGGTGGGAGCCCAGCAGCAGCTGGCCGTGGGCGTCGTCGCCGACCCGCGCGAGCAGGGCCGTACGCGCGCCCAGCCGGGCGGCGGCGACCGCTTGGTTGCCGCCTTTGCCGCCCGGGTGGGTGGCCAGGTCGGAGCCGAGCACGGTCTCTCCGGCCGCCGGGCGGCGGTCGACGCCGATCACCAGGTCGGCGTTGGCCGACCCTACGACCAGCAGGTCGTAGACGTGCATCCTGTTGTTCCTTCTTTCCGGGGCGAGGGCGGCGGACCGCCTGAGCGTCCGCCGTTCGGAAGCGTCAGCCGTTCACTGGGGATAACGCTCCGAAGGCCTCTGCCGTTCAAAACGTCAACGCTCCGGAGCGGGCGTCAGCCGTTCGGGGTGCGGGCTGTCAGGCCGTCAGGAGGAGAAGTCGGCCACGTTCTTCTTGGTGACGATCTTCACCGGCACCTTCACCGTGCCCGGGACCTTCTTGCCCTTGGCGGCCTTGACCGCGTTCCGCACCGCGAGCTTGCCCAATTCCTCGGGCTGCTGGGCCACCGACGCGTACAGCGAGCCGCTCTCGACCGCCTTCAGGCCGTCCGGCGTGCCGTCGAAGCCGACGACCTGGACGGACTTGCCCGCCTTGCCGCCCAGCGACTTGGCCGCGCCGAGCGCCATCTCGTCGTTCTCCGCGAAGACGCCGTCGATGCCCGAGTGGGACTGCGACAGATTGGTCATCACGTCCAGGCCCTTGGTGCGGTCGAAGTCGGCCGGCTGCCTCGCCGCGACCTTGATGCCGGGGAAGGCCTTGAGGCCCTCCTCGAAGCCCTTGCCGCGCTCGCGGGACGCCGAAGTACCCGCGGTGCCCTGGAGGATGACGATGCTGCCCTTGCCGCCGAGCTTGTCGGCCAGCGTCTTCGCCGCGAGCTTGCCGCCGGCGACGTTGTCCGAGGCGACGGTGGCGGCGACCTCGGCCTTGTTGACGCCGCGGTCGGCGGCGATCACCGGGATGTCGGCCTTGTTGGCGGCCTTCACCGACGGGCTCGCGGCGTCCGAGTCCACCGGGTTGACGATCATCGCGTCGACGAGCTGGCTGGTGAAGTTCTGGAGCTGGTTCGCCTGCTGGGAGGCGTCGTTCTGGGCGTCGGTGACGGTGAGGTCGACCCCTTGGGCCTTCGCCTCGGCCGCGGCCCCCGCCTTGAGCTGCACGAAGAACGGGTTGTTCAGGGTCGAGACGGACAACCCGATCTTGGTGTCACCGGAGCCGCCGCCGGAAGAACCGGAGTTGCAGGCGGTGGCGGTGAGAGCGAGCGCCGCCACGGCGGCCGCGGCGATCGTGATCTTCTTCGAACTCATGGCTGCTTCCTTGCAGTAGAGAT